>NZ_JBHYXN010000007.1:0-97519 GCF_042752335.1 Streptomyces sp. NPDC059355
CAGTGCGGATCCGCCACCGTATGCCGTCTATCAGCTGCCGACGCGTCCACACCTGCGGCCGGCCCGGCTTGATGCCCTGCGGCAGCAGCGGCTCAAGCCGGGCCCACTGGCCGTTCGTCAGATCTCCACGTCCCACAAGACGTGATCATGAACGAACAAGATCCACTTTCGCAACAGACCCTAGCCGCTTCCCGGCCGGCGCTACGGCAGCCGCGGGCGGACCGCCGACCAGGCGTCGACCGCCACCGCGAGCGGGTCGCCGTCCGCGAGGTGGGGCCGTACGAGGGCCATCCAGGGCAGCAGGAGCTTGATGCGCCGCAGGTGCTGGATGCGGGGCCGCGGCAGGTCGCGCCAGGTGCGGGCCTCCGCGGCCGCCTCCGCCGGGGTCAGGTCGATCAGCGCGAGCGCGTCGCGGCACAGCTGCTCCGGGTCGCCGCCGCGGCCCGGGCCGAACTGCCCGATCAGGTAGCCCCGTACGGCGGCCACCTCGACCGCGCGGTCCAGCGGGTGCGAGCCCTCCCAGTCCGCCTTGCGGTACGTCGCGGCCAGCGCCACCCCGCCCCAGCGCAGCCGGGTCCCCTCGGGCAGCCGGTCCCCCTGCATCCGGCCCACGGCCAGCGCCCGCAGGGTCAGCGGATGCGGCTCGTCGAGCAGCGGGGGGTCGGTGGCCAGCCAGGCCTCGATGTCCTCCAGCGCGTGCCCGCCGGGCGGGACGGCCGTCAGCACCTGCCCCCGGGTGAGCAGCGCCACCAGGGCTCCGGTGAGGTGGACCTTGGCCACGTGCCCCGCGTCGAAGAAGGCCACGCTGCGCCCGTACCGCTCGATCCGCCGCAGCCCGAGCCGCAACTCCCCGACGGCGTAGACCTGCCCGGCGCGCGCGACCCCGCCGAGGCACCGCACCACGCACACCCCGCCCGTGACGTCGGCCTCCTCGACGGAGTACACCTGCAGCTCGGCGATGGCCACTCCCGGCCCCCCTTCCCCGGCCGGGAGGCTACCGCCTGCGGGTGTCAGAGCGCCCCTTGGAGCCCGACGCGGACCCGGGTCACGCGCGACCCGGCCGCCGAGAAGCGGATCGAGCGCGTCCCGCCGGCCACCGCAACCTCACACCGGCCCGTGGCCGCCTCGGTGATGCGGACCGTGCGTTCGGCTTCCGCGAGGATCCCCGAGATCCGCAGGTCCCGTACACCGGTGAACACGAGGGTGAAGTAGAGGGTGTTGTACGCCGTTCCCGGCTCGCCCCATTCGGGGAGCGGGTGGTCGGGGAGGTGGGCCGTCTCGAAGCCGAGGGTGACGGAGGTGTCCCGCTCGTCGATGTGGACGTCGTAGAGGGCGCACGAGCCCAGCTCCGGCAGGACCTCGTAGAGCGCCGTCAACTCGGGCCAGGTGTTCATCCCATGACCCGCCGGTAGTAGATGTTCTCGTACGTCGGCGGCACCGTCGGATGGCGGCGCTGCCAGAACGCGTTCGTGCGCTGGTGCGGTCCGTCGTCGGAGCCGTCGTCGGAGCGGGTGAAGACGCTCAGGGTGCCGGCCTGGACCGATGCGTTCGCCGTGAACGACACGTCCGCGCCCGCCGCCGTGATCCGTACGGCCAGCCGGTGCCGGGGCAGGGCGGTCAGGGCGACGTCGGCCGTGACCGGCGGCTGCCAGCCCGCCATCTCGAAGTCCTCCACGTGCGAGAACGCGAGCTGGCACTGCAGGGTGTCGCCCGGCCCGCCGCCGTCCCAGCGGTCCGGGTACCTCGGCAGGTCGAGCCGCAGGACGACGGACGGGGCCCAGCCGTCCAGGCGCACCGACCGCAGCCGGACGCCGGCCAGATCGGGCACCTCGTCGTAGTACGGCGCGAAGACGTCGCCGTTCGCGACGTACCGGTCCCATCGCACGGCTACGCCTCCGGCTCCGGGACCGGGCGGATCTCCGTGCCGTCCGGAAGGTCGGCCAGGCCACATCTCATACGGTGATCATCCCCCGGGGCCGGGGGTTCTGCCCAGGACGTCTGCGTCACGCCGAAGCCCCCCTCGCGGTGCGGTGGCGAGGGGGGCTTCGGGTACCGGATCGATCAGGACCGGGCTACGCCCAGGTGATCAGGCGGCGCGGGTGTTCCAGGACGGACGCGATGTCCGCCAGGAACTTCGAGCCGAGCTCGCCGTCGATGAGGCGGTGGTCGAACGACAGCGCCAGGGTGGTGACGTGGCGCGGCTTCACCTTGCCCTTGTGGACCCACGGCTGGAGCTTGATCGCGCCGACCGCGAGGATTGCGGACTCGCCGGGGTTCAGGATGGGCGTACCGGTGTCGACGCCGAAGACGCCGACGTTGGTGATGGTGATGGTGCCGTTCTGCATGTCGGCCGGGGAGGTCTTGCCGTCGCGGGCCGTGGCGACCAGCTCGGACAGGGCCGTCGACAGCTCGCCGAGGGTCTTGGCGTGCGCGTCCTTGATGTTCGGGACGATCAGGCCGCGCGGGGTGGCCGCCGCGATGCCCAGGTTGACGTAGTGCTTGAGCACGATCTCCTGGGCCGCCTCGTCCCAGGACGCGTTGACGTCCGGGTTGCGGCGGATGGCCACGAGCACCGCCTTGGCGATGAGCAGCAGCGGGTTGATCCGCAGACCGGCGAGGTCCGGGTCTTCCTTGAGCTCCTGGACCAGCTTCATCGTGCGGGTCACGTCGAAGGTGATGAACTCGGTGACGTGCGGCGCGGTGAACGCCGAGCCGACCATCGCCTGCGCCGTGACCTTGCGGACGCCCTTGACCGGGATACGGGTCTCCCGGGCGCCCCCGGCCACCGGTGCCTCGGCCTGGACCGGTACGGGTACCGATACGGCCTGGGCCGGCGCGGGCACCGCCGCCTGCGGGGTGATCGCGGCCGCCGCGGCGGCGTGCACGTCCTCGCGGGTCACGACCCCGCCCTCGCCGGTGGGCACCACGGAGGCCAGGTCGATGCCGAGGTCCTTGGCCAGCTTGCGCACCGGCGGCTTCGCCAGCGGGCGCTCCCCGGCGGCGTGGCCGGTGCCGTTGCCGTTCAGCCCGGCGGCGGCGGCCGGAGCCGCCTCCGGCTGGGCCGGTACGGCCGGCAGCGCCACCGGGGCGCTGCCGTTCTGCGCGGCCGGCGCGGCCTTGCGCGGGCGGCGCTTCGTCGAGGCCTGGGAGACCCCGTAGCCGACCAGGACGGGCTGGCGGGCGGGGGCGGCCGGCTCCTCGGCGGCCTCGGCCGCGACAGGAGCCTCGACGGCGGCGGCAGCGGCGGCCACGGGAGCCTCCGCCGCACCCGTCTGCACCGAGATGATCACCTGGCCGACGTCGACCGTGGTGCCCTCCTCGAACAGCAGCGCGTGCACGACCCCGTCGAACGGGATCGGCAGCTCCACGGCCGCCTTCGCCGTCTCGACCTCGCAGACGACCTGGCCGTCGGTGACGGTGTCACCCGGCTGGACGTACCACTTGAGGATCTCGGCCTCGGTCAGGCCCTCGCCCACGTCGGGCATCTTGAATTCGCGGATCGTCACGGGAACGCTCTCCTCAGTACGCAAGCGAGCGGTCGACGGCGTCGAGCACCCTGTCCAGGCCCGGCAGGTACTCGTCCTCCAGGCGGGCCGGCGGGTACGGGGCGTGGAAGCCGCCCACGCGCAGCACCGGCGCCTCCAGGTGGTAGAAGCACCGCTCCGTGATGCGGGCGGCGATCTCCGCGCCCGTGCCCAGGAACACCGGGGCCTCGTGGACGACCACGAGCCGGCGGGTCTTCTCCACCGAGACCTGCAGCCCGTCGAAGTCGATCGGGGACATCGAGCGCAGGTCCACGACCTCCACCGACTTGCCCTCCTCGGCCGCCGCGGCCGCCGCCTCCAGACAGACCTTCACCATCGGGCCGTAGGCCGCCAGGGTGATGTCGGAGCCCTCGCGCGCCACGCGCGCCTTGTGCAGCTCGCCGGGGATGGCGTCGGTGTCGACCTCGCCCTTGTCCCAGTAGCGCCGCTTCGGCTCGAAGAAGATCACCGGGTCGTCGCTGAGGATCGCCTGCTGGAGCATCCAGTACGCGTCGCTCGCGTTCGAGGGCGAGACCACCTTCAGGCCCGGGACGTGCGCGAACAGCGCCTCGGGGGACTCCGAGTGGTGCTCCACCGCGCCGATGCCGCCGGCGTACGGGATGCGCACGACGACCGGCATCTTGACCTTGCCCAGCGCCCGCGCGTGCATCTTCGCGAGCTGCGTGACGATCTGGTCGTACGCGGGGAAGACGAACCCGTCGAACTGGATCTCCACCACAGGCCGGTAGCCGCGCAGCGCCAGGCCGATCGCCGTGCCGACGATGCCGGACTCGGCGAGCGGGGTGTCGATGACCCGCTCCTCGCCGAAGTCCTTCTGCAGGCCGTCGGTGATCCGGAAGACACCGCCCAGCTTGCCGACGTCCTCGCCCATGATCAGGACCTTCGGGTCCTGCTCCAGGGCCTTGCGCAGGGACTCGTTGAGCGCCTTCGCGATCGACATCTTCTCGACAGCCATCAGTTGCCCTCCTCGGCCGACTCGAAGGAAGCGAGGTAGGCGGCGAACTGGGCGCGCTCCTCGTCGACGAGCGCGTGCCCGTCCGCGTAGACGTTCTCGAAGATCGCCATGGTGTCCGGGTCGGGCATGGCGCGCACGACCTCGCGCACCCGCTTGCCCAGCGTCTCGCTCTCGGCCTCCAGGCCCTCGAAGAAGGCCTCGTCGGCCCCGCCGCTGGCCAGCAGGTAGGTCTTCAGGCGCAGGATCGGGTCCTTCGCCTCCCAGGCCTGCGTCTCCTCGTCCCGCCGGTACTTCGTCGGGTCGTCGGAGGTGGTGTGCGCGCCCATGCGGTACGTGAACGCCTCGACCAGGGTCGGGCCCTCGCCCGCTCGGGCCCGCGCCAGCGCCCAGCGGGTGACCGCGAGGCAGGCCAGGACGTCGTTGCCGTCCACGCGGACGCCCGGGAAGCCGAAGCCCTGGGCGCGCTGGTACAGCGGCACGCGCATCTGGCGCTCGGTCGGCTCGGAGATCGCCCACTGGTTGTTCTGGCAGAAGAACACCACGGGGGAGTTGTAGACGGCCGAGAAGGTGAACGCCTCGGCCACGTCGCCCTGGCTGGACGCGCCGTCGCCGAAGTAGGCGATGACCGCGGAGTCCGCGCCGTCCTTGGCCACACCCATCGCGTAACCGGTCGCGTGCAGCGTCTGCGAGCCGATGACGATCGTGTACAGGTGGAAGTTGTTGGTGTTCGGGTCCCAGCCGCCGTGGTTCACGCCGCGGAACATGCCGAGCAGGTTCGTCGGGTCGACTCCGCGGCACCAGGCCACGCCGTGCTCGCGGTACGTCGGGAAGACGTAGTCGTCGTCGCGCAGCGCGCGGCCGGAGCCGATCTGGGCGGCCTCCTGCCCGAGCAGCGAGGCCCACAGGCCCAGCTCGCCCTGGCGCTGCAGGGCGGTCGCCTCGCCGTCGAAACGGCGGGTCAGGACCATGTCGCGGTAGAGCCCGCGCAGGTCCTCGGTGGTGATGTCCTCGACGAAGGAGAGGAACTCCGCGGCGTCGGGATTGTCCGCTGCGCTGACCCGTTCCCCTTCGGGCGTCAGCAGCTGTACGAGCTGGGGCTCGGCGTTCTGCGCGGTGGCGGCAGCCTTGGCAGCGGGGGCCTTGGCGGCGCTCGCCGCGCCTGCCGCCCGCTTGGTGCCGCTGCTGCGTCGCGGCTTGCGCGCGGCAGTGCTCTCCACGGTCACGTGTTGCTCCTCCGTCGGTCCGGCTCCCGGGTTCTCCGGGGTCCAGTGCGGCTCACCCGAATCTGTACCAGCGCACAAGGGTGGGTGCGCGTCATGTACGGATTCGGGCGTGACAGGTGCCCCGGCAAGTGCCCTGCGCAATGCACGTTACCCAGTGCGCCGCATAACTGCGAAACCCCACTTGACCTGCGTTTTTGCTTGGATTTCCAAGTAAATCGGCAGGGCGGGGAACAACCACTGGTCACAGCCTTGCAGGGGGCCGGAACAACGGCACGTTATCCCGGGTAACGACGCCAGGGAAGGGGTGAGTGTGTGAAACTGAGTTCGTGCGCGAAGACGGAAAAATCAAGGTATTCCTCCTGGACGACCACGAAGTGGTACGTCGGGGTGTCCATGAGCTCCTTTCGGTCGAAGACGACATCGAGATCGTCGGCGAGGCCGGCACCGCCGCGGACGCCCTGGTACGCATCCCCGCCACCCGTCCCGACGTGGCCGTGCTCGACGTGCGCCTGCCGGACGGCAGCGGTGTGGAGGTCTGCCGCGAGGTCCGTTCCCAGGACGAGGACATCAAGTGCCTGATGCTGACCTCGTTCGCCGACGACGAGGCCCTCTTCGACGCGATCATGGCCGGGGCCTCGGGCTACGTGCTCAAGGCGATCCGCGGCAATGAGCTGCTCAGCGCCGTACGGGACGTGGCGGCCGGCAAGTCGCTGCTCGACCCCGTCGCCACGGCGCGGGTGCTGGAGCGGCTGCGCGACGGCAAGAACGGCAAGGGCGACGACCGCCTGTCCAACCTCACCGAGCAGGAGCGGAAGATCCTCGACCTGATCGGTGAGGGCCTGACCAACCGCGTCATCGGCGAGCGGCTGCACCTGGCCGAGAAGACCATCAAGAACTACGTCTCCAGCCTGCTGTCCAAGCTGGGCATGGAGCGCCGCTCCCAGGCCGCGGCGTACGTGGCCCGGCTGCAGGCCGAGAAGCGCGCCTGACCGACGGCACACCCGATACACCCGACACACCCGATCGACCGGGGAGCCGTTTCACTCGGGACCAACGTCCCCGATCATCGGGGCGGCTTCCTCTTTTCGGCGGAGCGTCCGTACCGGACAGTAGACGCATGTCTCCGGAGGAACTCCACGCCATCGAACTGCTGCGCCGGGTGCCGTACGGCAGGGTGGCCACCAGCATGCGCGCGCTGCCCTTCCTCGCCCTCGCCCGCCACATCGTGGTGGACGGCAACGTCGTGCTGAGAATGCACGCGGGCTTCGGCTACCACCAGGCGTGCAACGGCAGCGTGGTGGCCTACGGCGCCGACAACTTCAATTCCGCCGACTCCCGACTGTGGTCCGTGCAGTTCACCGGAACGGCCCAGGTCGTCGAGCCGACCACCCGGGAACTGGAACTGTTCGGACCGGTTCCGCATTTCGTGGACGGCGCGGTCTTCGACCCCGTCCACATGCGCATCGAGCCCCAGTTCGTCACCGTGCACTCCCTGGCCGGAAATCCGGACAGGGAGTACCAGCACGCCCTCTGAGCTGCGAATTCCGCTTACTGGTCTTCCAGGGGGTTATTCGGCGGGTCCACCGGCGGAGACACGCTCTTCGACGGCGACGCCGACTTCGACGGGGACTTCGACGGACTGCTCGACGCCGAAGTCGACGGGCTGGTCGAAGGCGACGTGGACGGCGTGGCGCTCTGGGTGAACTTGCTACGGCTCGGCGACGGCACGTGCTCCTCCGACTGGCGCGTCGACGGCGTCTCCTGCGAGGGAGTCACCTGCTGGTCGGACGGGGTGCTCTGCTGGCCGCTCGAAGAGCTCTGGACGGCCGGCGGAGTGCTGTCGTCGTTGTTCTTGCCCGACACCGAGTTGACGGCGTACGCCACGCCGCCCGCGATCGCGACGATGGCCAGCACCGCGAACAGCCACAGCTTCCAGCGGCTGCCGCCGCGGTCGTCGTAGGCCTCGTACCCGTCGCGGCCGCCCTGCCCGCCGCCGTGGCCGTGGTTGTCGTACCCGCCCCCGCCGGGGAAGGCCGAGCCGTCGTCCGGGTTCAGCGGCGGCACCATCGGCTGCTGGAACTGCGAGGTCGTGGCGTGTGCCCCGTACGGCTGCTGCCCACCGGTCTGGCCCATCGGCATCGCCGTGGTCTGCGCGGCCCCGCCGCGCCCGTGCGGCAGGGCCATCGTGACCGGACCGGTGTTCCAGGTGCCGGTGTTCGCGCCCTGGTCGTGCAGCATCTGGAGCGCGTACTGGACCAGCCCGCGCATCTCCTCGGCGCTCTGGAACCGGTCGTCCGGGTCCTTGGCGAGGGAGCGCATGACGAGCCCGTCGAGCTCCTGCGGGATGTGGTGGCCCTCCGGCAGCTGCGAGGGCGGAACCGGCGCGTCCTGCACGTGCTGGTAGACCACCGACAGCGGGGTCTCACCGGTGAACGGGGGCCGCAGGGCGAGCAGTTCGTACAGCAGGCAGCCGGTCGCGTACAGGTCGGAGCGGTGGTCCACCGCCTTGCCGAGCGCCTGCTCGGGCGACAGGTACTGCGGGGTGCCCATGACCATGCCGGTCTGGGTCATCGTCGACTGGGCGCCGTGCAGGGCGCGCGCGATGCCGAAGTCCATGACCTTGACCGCGCCGGTCTCGGTGATGATGACGTTGGCGGGCTTGATGTCGCGGTGCACGATGCCGTGCTGGTGCGAGTACGCGAGCGCTTCGAGCACGCCCGCGGTGATGATGAGCGCCTGCTCCGGGCCCGGGGCCTCGGCGCTGATCAGCAGATCGCGGATGGTGCGGCCCTCGACCAGCTCCATCACGATGTACGGGACGGTGTTGGGGCCGACCTTGTCCTCGCCGGAGTCGTACACGGCGACGACGGCGTGGTGGTTGAGCCCGGCGACCGACTGCGCCTCACGCGTGAAGCGGGCCTTGGAGACCGGGTCCTCCGCGAGGTCGGCGCGCAGCAGCTTCACGGCGACGGTCCGGCCCAGCCGGACGTCCTCGGCGGCGAACACCTCCGCCATGCCGCCGCGGCCCAGGCGGTGGGTGAGCCGGTAGCGGCCGTCGCCGACCAGGCCGCCGGCGCCCCAATGCTCAGGACCATCGGCCATCCCGGCGCCGTTTCCCTCGGGTTCGGGTGCCATCAGTCCTCGCCGTCGTCTCTCTCGGCCGCCGCTCAGCGGTAGGTCCTTTTCGGGTGCTCCGATGAACGCTACAGCCTCGGAACAGGTCGCCGTTCGGACAATGGCGCGCCGTGCCCCCGTGGTCACGGAACGGGCACCTGGCTTGACGTGTGCTTGCCCTCCGGCAGACTGGGCGCCACATGCGCTCAGCCAGAGGCGTTGGGACACATCCCGAGGGGAAGCAACAGTCATGAGCCAGGACGGCACTCAGGGCCAGTACGCGGGCGGCTCTCTGGCCGGTGGCCGTTACCAGCTAAGGGACTTGCTGGGTGCGGGCGGCATGGCGTCCGTCTACCTGGCGTACGACTCGGCGCTCGACCGGCAGGTCGCCATCAAGACCCTGCACAGCGATCTCGGCCGGGAGCAGTCGTTCCGCGAGCGCTTCCGCCGTGAAGCGCAGGCTGTTGCGAAACTGTCGCACACGAACATCGTCTCGGTCTTCGACACGGGCGAGGGCGAAGTGACGTTCAGCGGCCCCGGGGCGGGCGACGCCTCGGTGATGCCGTACATCGTCATGGAGTACGTGGAGGGCCGGCCCCTGGGCTCGGTCCTGGAGGCGGACATCCGCCAGTACGGGGCGATGCCGGCCGACAAGGCGCTGAAGGTGACGGCCGACGTACTGGCCGCGCTGGAGGTCAGCCACGAGATGGGCCTGGTCCACCGCGACATCAAGCCCGGCAACGTGATGATGACCAAGCGCGGCCTGGTCAAGGTGATGGACTTCGGCATCGCCCGCGCCATGCAGTCGGGGGTCACCTCGATGACGCAGACCGGCATGGTCGTCGGCACCCCCCAGTACCTCTCGCCCGAGCAGGCGCTGGGGCGCGGGGTCGACGCCCGGTCCGACCTGTACTCGGTCGGCATCATGCTGTTCCAGCTGCTGACCGGCCGGATCCCGTTCGACGCGGACTCGCCGCTGGCCATCGCGTACGCGCACGTGCAGGAGGAGCCGGTCGCTCCCTCCTCCATCAACCGCTCGGTCACCCCGGCGATGGACGCGCTCGTGGCGCGGGCCCTGAAGAAGAACCCGAACGAGCGCTTCCCCACGGCCGCGGCCATGCGCGACGAGGTCGCCCGGGTGATGTCGGCCGGCCAGGCCGGGGCCCCGGCCATCGTTCCGGGCGCGCACACGGGCGGCAGCGGCGCGGGCGTCGGCTCGGCCGTGTTCCCGCCGGTGGACTCCGGGTTCCAGGCCCCGCCGGCCCAGTCCCTGCAGCAGCCGTACGCGCCGACCCCGACGCCGTCCCCGTACGCCCCGCAGACCGCGGCGCCGACGGCGCAGCAGCAGCACGGGCAGGGCGGGTACGCCTACCCGCCGCAGCAGCAGCCGGTCTCGCACCAGCAGCAGTACGCCCCGCAGACCCCGCCGCCGTTCACGATCTCCCCGGCGGGCTCCACGACCGCCTCCGGAGGGGGCGGCGACAAGCGGAACATGCCGGTGGTCATCGGCGCGATCGCGGTGGCGGTGCTGGCCATCGGCGGTCTGATCGCGGCGATCTCGATGAACGGCAACGGCGACAAGGACAAGACCGGCGACACGGCCTCGTCGCCGGGGGCCTCCGCGGCCGCCTCGGGCTCGGCCAAGGGCGGCTTCAAGGGTCCGGACACCTCGCGCACGATCGACCCGGCCAAGTGCAAGGAGCCGGTGAAGTCCTACAACGACGCCAACAAGTACTCGGCGCCGGACCTGACCTACAAGAACCTGCTCTCGGTCAAGGCGTGCATCCAGGCCTCCGGCGGCAAGTACAAGATCGTCGAGAAGGACGAGGCCGTGTACGGCAAGGACACGGTGCTCGAGCAGAACCCCCGCGCCGGAGAGAAGATCGACAAGGAAGGCACGGAGTACACGCTGACCGTGTCGACCGGCAATCCGGAGTAGTCCGGAGCAGCAGTCCGGAGCAGTCCGGAGCAGTTGGTCCGTCCCGGCATCCCGGGCGCCCTTGATGGGGCGCCCGGGATGCCTGTTTTGCCCCGGTGTGTGAACCTGAGCCCAACATCTCGGCTGCTCGGGACGGGAGGGGCTCCCCGTGACTCAACGCCTCCGCGCGCAGCGCTGGCTGGCCGGGGCGGCAGTGGCCGCCGCCGCGCTGTCCCCCGCCGCCCCTGCCGCGTCCGCCGTGTCCGCGGCCTCCGCCGCCGCCTCGTCCCCGGCCGGCCGGTCCGCGGCCGTCCGCCCCCTCACCGCGCCCCACCCCGGCAGGGCTCCCGCCGCCGCGCCGAAGACCGACGACACCGAGCCCGATCCGGTGGCCGACGTACCGCACGAGGCGTACGAGGAGCTCGCCGGCAGCGCCGCCGGGGTCGGGCGGGAGCGGCCCGGGAGGCCCGCCGCCGAGCCGGCGAACCCGGAGACCGTGCTCGCCGCCCGCCCCCTCCTCCCGGCCCGCCCGCACCATCGTCCGGCCAGCCCGCAGCCGGTACAGCCGCCACCCGCGCCGAGCCCCCCGCCCGTGGTCACCGCGATCGGCACCGGGCCGAACGAGCGCGCTGCCGACCTGGCCGCGCACATACTGCCGCTCGGCACCGGATTCGCCCTGATGGGGCTGGGGCTCGGCTACCTCGGGATGCGGCTGCGCAAGGGCCTCTGACGCCCCCGCGAACCCGTCCCGAGCCGGAGGCGGGGGCGCCCGTCCCTCCTGCGGCCTACGCCTCAGGATGGTTGCGCGGCCCTGCATACTCGGTATACATACTGAGTATGTCGATCCGCCACGGCCTCCTCGCCCTGCTGGAAAGGGGTCCTCGGTACGGCTCTCAGCTGCGTACCGAGTTCGAATCCCGCACCGGCTCCACCTGGCCGCTCAACGTCGGGCAGGTGTACACCACCCTCGCCCGCCTCGAACGCGACGGCCTCGTCGCACCCGGCGGCGAGGACTCCGCCGGGCACACCCTCTACGCCATCACCGACTCCGGACGCGCTGAACTGCACCAGTGGTACGAGCGCCCCGTCGACCGCACCAACCCGCCCCGTGACGAGCTGTCCATCAAGCTCGCCATGGCCGTGGGCGCCCCCGGAGTGGACATCCGCGCCGTCATCCAGGCCCAGCGGCACGCCACGATCAAGGCGATGCAGGACTACACCCGGCTCAAGGCGCAGGCCCTCGCCGCGATCGAGAGCGGGAAGTCCCGCGAACGCGACGACGTGGCCTGGCTGCTGGTCCTGGAGCAGCTGATCTTCCAGACCGAGGCCGAGGCCCGCTGGCTCGACCACTCCGAATCACGCCTCGTACGGCTCTCCCTGCCGGCCGACCGGAGAGCCGAACCCGAACCACCCCAGGCCGCAGACACAGACGCCCCCGCGGCCACCGCCGCACCGAAGCCCCGCGCCTTCCGCACGCCGCGCGGCTGAAGCCACCACCGTCCCAGGGGGGACCCATGCCCGACCAGCAGTCAGCGCCCCACATACCGCCCGCGCCGTCGGAACGGCCGGTGCTCCAGCTCACCCGGCTCGTCCGCACGCACGGCAGCGGCGCCACCGAGGTGCACGCCCTGCGCGGCATCGACCTGTCCGTGTACCCCGGCGAGCTCGTCGCCGTCATGGGCCCCTCCGGCTCCGGCAAGTCCACGCTGCTCACCCTGGCCGGCGGCCTCGACACGCCCACCAGCGGCCACGTCATCGTCGAGGGCACGGACATCACCACCGCGAGCCGCAAGCAGCTGGCCGCGCTGCGCCGCCGCAGCATCGGGTACGTCTTCCAGGACTACAACCTGATCCCGGCCCTCACCGCCGCCGAGAACGTGGCACTGCCCCGGGAGCTCGACGGGATCTCCGCCCGCAAGGCCCGCGTCTCGGCCCTGGCCGCGCTGGAGGAGATGGGCCTCGGGCAGCTCGCCGACCGCTTCCCCGACGAGATGTCCGGCGGCCAGCAGCAGCGCGTGGCCATCGCCCGGGCCCTCGTCGGCGACCGCCGTCTGGTCCTCGCGGACGAGCCCACCGGCGCCCTCGACTCCGAGACCGGCGAATCCGTCCTCGCCCTGCTGCGCTCGCGCTGCGACGCGGGCGCCGCCGGAATCCTCGTCACCCACGAACCGCGGTTCGCCGCGTGGGCGGACCGCGTGGTCTTCCTGCGCGACGGCAGTGTGGTCGACGAGACCCTGCGCAGCCAGGCCGACTCCCTGCTCTCCGGGCAGGCCGGCCGGTGAAGTCCTCGTACCACGCGTGGATCGCGGCCATCCGGATCGCCCGCCGCGATGCCTGGCGGGCCAAGGGCCGCAGCACCCTCGTCCTCGCGATGATCGCCCTGCCGATCGTCGGCGTGAGCGCCGCCGATCTCACCACGCGCAGCGCGCAGCTCTCCCCCGAGCAGACGGTCTCCCGTGCCATCGGCGCGGCCGACGCCCGGCTGAAGGAGTCGGAGCTGAGCGGGCCCGTCTACCAGGACGTCGAGGGCAAGAACTCCATGCCGGTCGGCGGGTACGACAAGTACACCCCCAGGTCGGACACGGATCCCAACCTCCTGACCTCCGCGATCCCGCCGGGTGCCCAGTCCCTCAAGGACAGCACGGCGCACACCAAGATCCGCACCCGGTACGGCCTGCTGGAAACCGACCTGCGGGAGATCGACGCGGCCAGTCCGCTGGTCAAGGGCATGATCGAGCTGCAGCGGGGACAGTTGCCGCAGGAGGCGGGCGAGGTCGTCGCCACGACCGCCTTCCTGGAGGAGTCCGGGTTCTTCGTGGGCTCCGAGTTCCGCGCGCGCGGCTCGAACGCCTGGTACCGGATCGTGGGCGCGTACGAGCTGCCGTCCGAGCTGAGGAAGAGCGAGATCCTCGCCCCGCCCGGCACCCTGCTGGCCCCGCTCGACAAGGCCTTCCAGGCCGCCGGGGTCCCCGGCGTGGTCGCCACCGACACCTACCTGGTCAAGGTCGGCGGCGATGGTTTCACGTGGAACATGGTCAAGGCGCTCAACACGAAGAGCGTGCAGGTCGTCTCCCGCGCCGTGCAGCTCGACCCGCCGGCCGAGTCCGACGTGCCGTACATCGTCCAGCAGAAGGAACTGGGCTACTACAACCGGGACAACGGGCTCCCGACCACCGAACTGGCCGTCCTGGCCACGGTCGTCGGCCTCGCGATGCTGGAGATCTGCCTGCTGGCCGGCCCCGCCTTCGCGGTCGGCGCCCGGCGCTCGCGCCGCCAGCTCGGCCTGGTCGGCGCCAACGGCGGCGACCGGCGCCACATCCGGGCCATCGTGCTCTCCGGCGGCATCGTCATCGGCGCCGCGGCCGCCGTCATCGGCACGGTCCTCGGCGTCGCCCTCACCCTGGGGCTGCGGTCGACGCTGGAGGAGTATCTCGGCTCGCGCTTCGGCGGGTTCACGTTCCGCCCGCTGGAGATCTTCGGCATCGCCCTGCTCGCCGTCGTGACCGGCCTGCTCGCCGCGATCGCCCCGGCCGTCACCGCCTCCCGGCAGACCGTGCTGGCCTCGCTCACCGGCCGTCGCGGGACCCGCCGGGCCAACCGGGTACTGCCCGTCCTCGGCCTCCTCGCCCTCGCCGGCGGCGCCGCGATCGCCCTCTACGGCACGGCCTCCCGGATGGGCTCCACCGTCGTCGCGGGCGGCAGCGCCATCGCCGAACTGGGCATCGTCGCCCTCACCCCGGTGCTGGTCGGCCTGTTCGGGCGGCTCGGTCGCTGGCTGCCGCTGTCGCCGCGGCTCGCGCTGCGCGACGCCGTGCGCAACCGGGGCCGTACGGCCCCCGCCGTGGCCGCCGTCCTGGCCGCCGTCGCCGGCACCGTCGCAGTGGCCACGTACCAGCACAGCGCGGAGATCCAGGCCCGCCACGAGTACGTCGCCGATCTCCCGGACGGCGCCGGGATGGTGGCGATCCACGAGCTCGGCCGCAGCAAGGACGTGCCCGCCGTCCGCGAGGCCCTGGCACAGGAACTCCCGCTGGCCGTACGGGCGGACGTGGACCACATCTCGTACGGCAAGCCCGGCTGCGAGCGGTTCACCGGCCCCGAGGGCTGCGGCCGGACCGAGATCATGCGGCCCAAGGAGCAGCGCTGCCCGCTCTACGAGGCCAAGGACGGGATCGACTCGTTCGACCGCGCCGAGCAGAGGAGGCTGCGCAAGGACCCGCGGTGCGTGTACAACCGCCACTCCGCGCAGTTCGACGTGGTCGTCGCCGACGAGAAGCTGCTGACGGCGCTCGCGGTCACCGATCCGGGCGCGGTGTCCGCCCTGAAGGAGGGCAAGGGCGTCTCCTTCGACAAGCGCAACGTCAAGGACGGCAAGGTCACCCTCCGGCTGATCGACAACAAGCAGGACGCCTTCGAGCCGGGGGTCGACCCGAAGGGGGAGGACAAGGTCTTCGCCGTCCACCAGGCCCCCGACACCGCCGAGGGGTACGGCCTGGAGCTCGTCCTGCCGCCCACCGCGGCCAAGAGCGCCGGACTGACCACCCTGCCGTACGCCTCGTACTTCACCCTGGACGGCACGGCCACCAGCCGGCAGAAGCAGCGGGTGGCGGCGCGGATCGACCAGATCGGCGTGGAGGCCCCCGTCACCGTCGAGGCCGGCTACCAGGCCCAGGCCGACCTGACGATGCTGGCCCTGACCATCTTCGCGGGCCTGGTCACCATCGGCGCGGCCGGCATCGCCACCGGACTCGCGCAGGCCGATGCCGAGGCCGATCTGAAGACCCTGGCGGCGGTCGGCGCACCGCCACGGGTGCGGCGCACGCTCAGCGGTTTCCAGTGCGGGGTGGTGGCCCTGATGGGCGTGGTCCTGGGCTCGGCGGCGGGCATCCTGCCGGCGGTCGGCCTGCGGCTGGTCCAGCGGCGGGAGACCGAACACCTCTTGGAGATGGCCGGCGACGCGAACGACAAGCTGTACGTGCCGATCGCGGTGCCGTGGGAGACCCTCGGCGGGCTGCTCGTCGTGGTCCCGCTCGGCGCGGCCCTGCTGGCCGCCCTGGTCACCAAGTCCAGCGGCGCCATGGCGCGGCGCGAGGCGGGCTGACGGTCACTGTGCGTTCTCGCCCCCGTACAGGGTGGATCACGCCCGTACGGGGGCACACCGTGTGAGTAAGACGGTGTGCGAGAGAATGACGGCATGGAGATGCCGAGGAGTGAACGGTCGCAGGACAGCCCCCCGCCCGGCCTGATCGTGGGACAGGACGGGATGCCGGTCGGCGGCGCCGATGACGAGTCGCGCGAGGTCCCGGTGACGGAGATGGTCGAACAGCCCGCCAAGGTCATGCGGATCGGCAGCATGATCAAGCAACTTCTGGAAGAGGTCCGCGCCGCACCTCTGGACGAGGCCAGCCGGGTCCGTCTGAAAGACATCCACGCAGCGTCCGTGAAGGAGCTGGAGGACGGTCTGGCTCCGGAACTGGTGGAGGAACTGGAGCGCCTGTCACTCCCCTTCACCGAGGAGGCCATCCCCTCCGAGGCGGAACTGCGGATCGCCCAGGCCCAGTTGGTGGGCTGGCTGGAAGGCCTGTTCCACGGCATCCAGACGGCGCTGTTCGCGCAGCAGATGGCCGCGCGGGCCCAGCTGGAACAGATGCGCCGCGCCCTCCCGCCGGGCGCCCCGACGGACGAGGAAGACGGCCACGGCGCCATCCGGTCGGGCCCCTACCTGTAAGCGACGACGTGACATGAGGACCGGGGTCCCGGGGCTTCGGCCCCGGGACCCCGGTCCCATGAGCAAGGACCCCGGTCCCGTGAACAAGCCCGTGGTAAGTGCAGCTCCCCGCCGGGGACATGGGCCGCGCATACTCACAGGTATGACCTACGACGCGATCGTCCTGGCCGGCGGCGCTGCGCGGCGACTCGGGGGCGCGGACAAGCCCGCCCTCCAGGTCGGCGGGCGCGCTCTCCTCGACCGCGTCCTGGACGCGTGCGCCGACGCCGCCACCACCGTCGTGGTCGGCGGCCGCCGCCCCACCGCCCGCCCGGTCCGCTGGACCCGGGAGGACCCGCCCGGCGCCGGCCCCGTCGCCGCCCTGGACGCCGGCCTGCGCGCGACCACCGCCGAGCTGGTCCTCGTCCTCTCCGCCGACCTGCCGTTCCTCGACCGGGACACGGTCCGGACGCTGCTCCGGGCCCCGGCCCCCGGAGGCGACGGCGCCCTGCTGCGCGATCCCACCGGCCGCGACCAGCCCCTCGTCGCCGTCTACCGCGCCGAACCCCTGCGCCGCGAGATCGCCCTCCTGGCGACCGAGCACGGCACCCTCTCCGGCCTCCCCCTGCGCTCGCTCACCGCGGAGCTCGACCTGGCCAAGGTGACGGAATCTGCACCACTCGCCTCCTTCGACTGCGACACCTGGGAGGATCTCGCAGTCGCCCGAGCCCGGATCAGGGAGCATGGAAACGTGCTGGACCAATGGATCAACGCCGCCAAGACCGAGCTGGGCATCGACATCGCCGTCGACACCAAGATTCTGCTCGACCTCGCCCGTGACGCCGCACACGGCGTCGCCCGGCCCGCCGCCCCCCTGACCACCTTCCTGGTCGGCTACGCGGCCGCCCGGGCCGAAGCCGCAGGTGCCGACCCCGCCACCGCCGTCGCCGAGGCCTCCCGCAAGGCCGCCGACCTGGCCCTGCGCTGGGCCGCCGAAGCCGAAGCCGAGGCTGCGTCCGAGGGCAGGACCGCCGCCGAAGGCAAGACCGAGGCCCGAGAGAACGGCTCAGGATGACCCCCACCGACGCCGACCACGCCCTCCGGGCCCTCGACGAGGCCCTGGCCCTGGTCAGCCGTGACCCCGCCGCCGGCGACCCCGCCGCCGGCGGCGGCCGTCACCGCGCCACCGCCTGGCCGCAGGCGCGGGAGGCCGCCGTCCGCGCCGGCTCCGGCATCAGGGCGCGCGCCCACCGGGTCCCCCTCGGGGACGCGCTCGGCGAGGTGCTGGCCCAGCCCCTGGACGCGCTCACCGACCTGCCGTCCTTCGACAGCTCCGCCATGGACGGCTGGGCCGTGGCCGGCCCCGGTCCATGGACGATCCGCACGGGCGCCGGGGTGCTGGCCGGGTCCGACCGCCCCGAACCGCTGGCCGACGGCGAGGCCGTACGGATCGCGACCGGCGCGCGGATCCCCGCCGACACCACCGCCGTGATCCGCACCGAGCACTCGCGCGAGTCCGGCACCCAGCTCCATGCCGACCGGGCCGTCCTCACCGGCCAGGACATCCGCCCGCGCGGCCAGGAATGCCGCTCCGGCGACCTGCTGCTGCCCGCCGGCTCCCTCGTCACCCCGGCCGTCCTGGGCCTCGCCGCGGCCGCCGGGTACGACGAGCTCACCACCCGGCCCCGGCCCCGCGTCGAGATCCTGGTGCTCGGGGACGAACTGCTCACCGAAGGCCGCCCGCACGACGGCCTGATCCGGGACGCCCTCAGCCCCATGCTCGGCCCCTGGCTCACGCGGCTCGGCGCCGAGGTCACCGCCACCCGGCGGCTCGGCGACGACCCGGCCGGGGCCAAGGCCCTGCTGGCCGCCGTCACGGACTCCGACGCCGACCTGGTCATCACCACCGGCGGCACCGCCTCCGGCCCCGTCGACCACGTCCACCCGGTCCTGCGCGAGGCCGGCGCCGAACTGCTCGTCGACGGGGTCGCCGTACGCCCCGGACACCCGATGCTGCTGGCCCGGCTCGGCGACCGCACCGACGGACGCCACCTGGTCGGCCTGCCCGGCAACCCGCTCGCCGCCGTCTCCGCACTGCTGACCCTCGCGGAACCGCTGCTGCGCGCCCTGGCCGGCCGCCGCCAGCGGCCCCGGTACACCGTCCCGGTGCAGGGCGACGTACCCGGCCACCCGTACGACACCCGGCTCGTGCCGGTGCTGCTGACCGACGAACACGCCGTACCGCTGCGCTACAACGGTCCCGCGATGCTGCGCGGCGTCGCCGCGGCCGACGGGCTGGCCGTCGTACCGCCGCACGGCGCGCGCGACGGACAGGACCTGGAGATCCTGGATCTGCCGTGGGTCTCAGGAGGATGTTTCACGTGAAACTCCACGGCCACGACGCGATGGCCCGGGCCGCCGACGAGAAACTCGTCTCACGGCGCATCAAACTGCCCAAGCGCGTCGTGGAGAAGCCGCTCCGTCAGGTCGGCAAACGCCTTTTGATGGCCCTGTTCGTCCTGTTCCTGACGGTCATGATCGTGTGGCTGGACCGCGACGGATACCACGACAACGCCAACGAGAGCGTCGATTTCCTCGACTGCGTCTACTACGCCACGGTGACCCTGTCGACGACCGGATACGGCGACATCGTCCCCTACAGCGACAGCGCGCGGCTGACCAACATCCTGCTGATCACGCCGCTGCGCGTGCTCTTCCTGATCATCCTGGTCGGAACCACGCTGGAAGTCCTGACCGAGAAGACCCGCGAAGAGTGGCGGCTGAGCCGCTGGAGGAAGAACTTGCGTGAGCACACGGTCGTCGTCGGCTTCGGCACCAAGGGCCGCTCGGCCCTGCAGACGCTGCTGGCCACCGGCCTCCGGAAGGAGCAGGTCGTCATCGTGGACCCGAGCGCCAAGGTGATCGACACGGCCAACGCGGAGGGCTTCACCGGAGTCGTGGGGGATGCCACGCGCTCCGATGTGCTGCTCCGTGCCGAGCTGCAGAAGGCCCGTCAGATCGTCATCGCGACGCAGCGGGACGACACCGCCGTGCTGGTCACACTGACGGCTCGGCAGATGAACCGCGGCGCGAAGATCGTCGCGGCGGTCCGCGAGGAGGAGAACGCGCCGCTGCTGCGCCAGTCGGGTGCGGACGCGGTCATCACGAGCGCGAGCGCGGCCGGCCGGCTGCTGGGACTCTCGGTGCTGAGCCCCAGCGCGGGCACGGTGATGGAGGACCTGATCCAGCAGGGCAGCGGACTGGACCTGATCGAACGGCCCGTACGGAAGGCCGAGGTCGGCAAGGGCGTACGGGAGACGGAGGACCTGGTGGTGAGCGTGCTGCGCGGGCACCGGCTGCTCGCTTACGACGACCCGCACGCGAGCCCGCTCCAGCTGACGGACCGTCTCATCACCATCGTGCGCGCGGCATCGCCCGCCTCGCCGCCGATGGCCAAGGGGCCTGCCGGCTAGACGGGCCTTGGCCGATGGAGCGCCGAGGTGGCGTACCCTCCGGGCCATGCATGCGATCACCATCGAACAGCCCGGCGGCCCCGAAGCCCTCGTCTGGGCCGAGGTACCCGATCCGGTGGCCGGCGAGGGCGAGGTCCTCGTCGACGTCGCGGCGAGCGCCGTGAACCGCGCCGACGTCCTCCAGCGCCAGGGGTTCTACGATCCCCCGCCCGGCGCCTCCCGCCACCCCGGCCTGGAGTGCTCGGGGCGGATCGCCGCCCTCGGGCCGGGCGTGTCCGGCTGGGCGGTGGGCGACGAGGTGTGCGCCCTGCTCGGCGGCGGCGGGTACGCGGAGCGGGTGGCCGTCCCTGCGGGCCAGCTGCTGCCGGTCCCGGCCGGCGTGGACCTGGTGACGGCGGCGGCGCTGCCCGAGGTGGCCTGCACCGTGTGGTCGAACGTGTTCATGGTGGCGGGCCTGCGCCCCGGCGAGACGGTGCTCGTGCACGGCGGATCCAGCGGCATCGGCACGATGGCGATCCAGCTGGCGAAGGCGGTCGGCGCGACGGTGGCGGTGACCGCGGGCGGCCCGGAGAAGCTGGCGCGCTGCAAGGAGCTGGGCGCGGACATCCTGATCGACTACCGAGAGCAGGACTTCGTGGCGGAGCTGCGGGCCGCGACGGGCGGCGCCGGGGCGGACGTGATCCTGGACATCATGGGAGCGAAGTACCTGGCGCGGAACCTGGACGCGCTGGCCGTGAACGGCCGGCTCGCGGTGATCGGGCTGCAGGGCGGGGTGAAGGCGGAGCTCAACCTGGGCGCGCTGCTGGCGAAGCGGGCGGCCATCACCGCCACCTCGTTGCGGGCCCGGCCGCTGGAGGAGAAGGCCGCCATCGTCGCGGCCGTACGGGAACACGTCTGGCCGCTGGTGGCCGCGGGCCGGGTGAATCCGGTGGTCCACGCCACCTTCCCCATGGCGGACGCCGCCGAGGCACACCGCACGATGGAATCGAGCACACACGTGGGCAAGCTCCTGCTCACCACGTGACCGGTCCCGCTGCGCGGGTCCTTCTCCCCACCCCGCCTTTTTGCGCCGTTCCCCGGGGAACGGGCGAAGAGCAGGTGGGGGAGAAGGACCGCAGGGCCCCCGTTACAGCGAGCGCAACAGCACCGCGGGGGACTCCACGCAGTCCGCCACGTAGCGGAGGAAGCCGCCCGCCGTGCCGCCGTCGCAGACCCGGTGGTCGAAGGTCAGGGACAGCTGGACGACCTGGCGCACCGCCAGCTCGCCCTGGTGGACCCACGGCTTCGCCATGATCCGGCCGACGCCGAGCATCGCCGCCTCCGGGTGGTTGATGATCGGCGTGGAGCCGTCCACGCCGAACACCCCGTAGTTGTTCAGGGTGAAGGTGCCCCCGGTGAGGTCGGCCGGGGCCAGTTTCCCGGCCCGGGCCACCTCGGTGAGGCGGGCGAACTCCGCCGACAGCGACTCCGGGTTCCGCGTCTGCGCGTCCCGGACGACCGGGACGACCAGCCCGCGCTCCGTCTGCGCCGCGAAGCCCAGGTGCACGGAGGGCAGCCGTACGATCTCGTTCGCCGCGAGGTCCACGGTCGAGTTGAGCTCGGGGTACTTCGCCAGCGCGGCTGTGCAGATCCGGGCCAGCAGCGCCAGCACGGAGATCTTCGGACCGCCCACGGCGTTCATCGCGGCCCGCGCCGCCATCAGCTCGGTCGCATCGGCGTCGACCCAGCACGTGGCGTCCGGGATCTCCCGGCGGCTGCGCGACAGCTTCTCGGCCACCACGCCCCGCAGGCCCTTCAGCGGTACCCGCTCACCCTCCGGGGCAGCCGCCGCGGGGGCGGCGACCGGGGCCGGCTCCGGCGCCCGGCGCGCCGCCTCGACGTCCGCACGCAGGATCAGCCCCTCGGGCCCCGACCCGCGCAGCGCGCGCAGGTCGATCCCGTGGTCCCGCGCCAGCTTGCGCACGAGCGGCGAGATCACGGCCACCGGCCCCGTCACGACAGGCCCCGTCACGACAGGACTCGTCACGACGGCAGCGGGAGCGGGCGTGGGAGCGGCGGCGACAGCCGGCGCTGCGGAGCCGGGTCGCACCCGCCTCCGACGCGCCGTGCGCGAGTGGTCCGTCCCGTAGCCGACCAGGACGTTGCCCGAGCCGGAGTCCTCGGGCTCCACCACCTCGTCCGCCCCCGCACCCACCGCCACCGTGATCAGTGGTGCTCCGACGGGGAGTTCCGTGCCCTCCTCCCCGAACCTGGCGGTGACCACACCGCCGTACGGGCACGGCACCTCCACCATCGCCTTGGCCGTCTCGACCTCGACCACCGGCTGGTCGATGGCGACGACGTCGCCCACCGCCACCAGCCAGCGGACGATCTCGGCCTCGGTCAGTCCCTCCCCGAGGTCGGGGAGCTTGAACTCCATTACCTGCGGCATCAGTTCTCCCACTGCAGGCGGGCCACGGTGTCCAGGATCCGGTCCACACCGGGCAGATGGTGCTTCTCCAGCATCGGCGGCGGGTACGGGATGTCGAAGCCCGTCACCCGCAGCACCGGCGCCTCCAGGTGGTGGAAGCACTTCTCCTGGATGCGCGCGACGAGCTCCGCGCCCGGTCCGCCGAAGCCGTTCGCCTCGTGGACCACCACCGCGCGCCCTGTGCGGCGTACGGAGGCCACGACCGTCTCCTCGTCGAACGGGACGAGGGAGCGCAGGTCCACGACCTCCAGGTCCCAGCCCTCCTCGCGCGCCGCCTCGGCCGCCTCCAGGCACACCGGCAGCGAGGGGCCGTACGTGATCAGCGTGGCGCTCGTGCCGGTACGCCGGACGAGTGCCTTCCCGATCCCCGGTACGGCCGCCGGCGCCGCCGGGTCCCACTGCGCCTTCGACCAGTACAGCCGCTTCGGCTCCAGGAAGATCACCGGGTCGTCGCTCGCGATCGACGCGCGCAGCAGCCCGTACGCGTCCTCGACGGTCGCCGGGGTCACCACGTGCAGACCGGGCGTGGCCACGTAGTACGCCTCGGAGGAGTCGCTGTGGTGCTCCACCCCGCCGATCCCGCCGCCGTACGGCACGCGGATGGTGATCGGGAGCGGCATCGCGCCGCGCGTCCGGTTGCGCATCTTCGCCACGTGCGAGATCAGCTGCTCGAACGCCGGATACGCGAACGCGTCGAACTGCATCTCCACGACCGGCCGCAGCCCGTACATGGCCATGCCCACCGCGGCGCCCAGGATGCCGGCCTCCGCGAGCGGGGTGTCCGTGCAGCGCTCCTCGCCGAACTCCTTCGCGAGGCCGTCCGTGATCCG
This sequence comes from Streptomyces sp. NPDC059355, assembly GCF_042752335.1. Lineage (NCBI taxonomy): Bacteria > Bacillati > Actinomycetota > Actinomycetes > Kitasatosporales > Streptomycetaceae > Streptomyces > Streptomyces sp. NPDC059355. Next base: position 23,236 of record NZ_JBHYXN010000007.1, read on the forward strand.
GAAGACCCCGCCCAGCGTGCCGACGTCCTCGCCCATGACGTGGACCGTCGGGTCCTCCGCCATCGCGTCGCGCATGGCCCGCTGCAGCGCCTGCGCCATCGTCGCCGGCTTCAAGGCCACCGTGGTCACGACTGCTCCTCCGCGTCGAGCTCGGCGCGCAGCATCTCCGCCTGCTCGCGGAGCCGGCCGGTCTGCTCCGCGTAGACGTTTTCGAACAGGTCCATCGGGTCGAGCACGGGCTCGGCGTTCATCCGGTCGCGCAGGGTCGCGGCCATCACCTCGGCGGCGTCCCTGGCCTCCTGGATGCCCGCCTCGTCCAGCATGCCGCGGGCGGTCAGCTCGCGCTCCAGCAGGTCCACCGGGTCGTGCGCCTTCCATGCCTCGACCTCGGCGTCACCGCGGTAGCGGGTCGCGTCGTCGGCGTTCGTGTGGGCCTCGATGCGATACGTGACCGCCTCGATCAGCGTCGGTCCGCCGCCGGCCCGGGCCCGCCGGACGGCCTCGGACAGCACCTCGTGCATGGCGGCGATGTCGTTGCCGTCGACGAGGCGGCCGGGCATCCCGTACCCGACGGCCTTGTGGGCCAGGGTGGGGGCGGCCGTCTGCTTGGCCAGCGGGACCGATATGGCGAAGCCGTTGTTCTGGACGAGGAAGACCACCGGGGCCTGCCAGACGGCGGCGAAGTTCAGCGCCTCGTGGAAATCGCCCTCGCTGGTGCCGCCGTCGCCCACCATGGCGAGCGCGACCACGTCGTCGCCGCGCAGCCGGGCCGCGTGCGCCAGGCCGACCGCGTGCGGCAGCTGGGTGGCGAGCGGGGTGCTCAGCGGTGCGATGCGGTACTCGCGCGGGTCGTACCCGGTGTGCCAGTCGCCGCGCAGGAGGGTCAGCGCCTGGACGGGGTCCAGGCCGCGCGCCACGGCCGCGAGGGTGTCGCGGTAGCTCGGGAAGAGCCAGTCCTGCTCCTCCAGGACCAGCGCGGCCGCGATCTCGCAGGCCTCCTGGCCGACGGTGGAGGGGTACACGGCCAGTCGGCCCTGCCGGGTGAGGGCGGTGGCCTGGGCGTTGTACCGGCGCCCGCGCACCAGCTCGGCGTAGCAGCGGCGCATCAGCGCGGCGTCGAGCTTCTCGGCGGCCGGCGTGCCCAGCACCCGGTACGGCTCGGGGTCCGGGAGCAGCGGGGCGGCATCCGTACGGGGCCTCCAGGCGGGCGGCGGGGTGGATCGGTGGGACGCACCGGCACCGGGCAGCTCTTGGACCGTCATGGCGGCGTACACCTCCTCGTGGGAAGTCGTCTGGGCGCCCGGGGGTACCCCCGGCGGTGGCCGGGGGTTGTGAGGCGCCTCACCAACCGATTGTTCGGTCGATGGCGCAATTTGGCTACAGGCGGCTCCAGGCTGTGGACAAAGTGGCGCCGGGGCCCTGGGATGGGTGCAGGACGTCCAGGAGAGGGAGGCAGTGGGCAATGCCGGATGAACAAATGGCCGCATCGGGTTCCACGCCGGGTTCCGTACCGGTGCCACCGGGCGGTGCACCTTCGGCCCCACAGACCCCGCCCACCCCGCCGCGTCCCCTCGATCCCATCGACCGTTCGATCATGCGCCTGCTCCAGGCGGACGGCCGCGCGTCGATACGTTCGGTGGCCGAGCAGGTCCACGTCTCGCGCGCGAACGCCTACGCCCGGATCAACCGCCTGATCGACGACGGCGTGATCCGCGGGTTCACGGCCCGCGTCAACCACGAGAGGGCGGGCCAGGGCGCCTCCGCGTACATCACCCTGAAGATCGTCCAGAACTCCTGGCGCACGGTCCGCGAGAAGCTCCGCGAGCTCCCGGGCGCGGCCCACATTGCCCTGGTCAGCGGGGACTTCGACGTCCTGCTGCTGGTCCACACCCCGGACAACCGCACGCTGCGCGAGCTGGTCCTGACCCGCCTCCAGTCCATCCCGGAGGTCCTGTCGACGCGCACCCTGCTGGTGTTCGAGGAAACGGACCTGCTCGATGCCGGCCGCGGCCCGAACAGCGCCCAGGCCATCTCCGAGGAGTAGCCGGGCCCCGGAAGCGGCCGGGGGGAACGGCAGAGCCCCGGGAAGGCCGTGAGGGCCTTCCCGGGGCTCTTCACGAGACCGGTTACGCGATTACTTGGTCTCGTAGTAGCCGAACATGTCGACGATCAGGTCGGTGGTGTCCCAGCTCTGGTTCCAGAAGTCGACGACGCCGTTGACGCCGCCCGAGCTCGCCTGGACCAGGTTCGGGACGGTCTGGCCGGCCGTCCAGTTGAGGGTGGACGACGTGGGCCGCGCCGGAGTGACGTCGGTGCCCTTGTCGTAGTCGTTGGGGTGGTTCGGGTCCGGGGCGACCGACAGGAACCCGTCCTGCTTCGTGTTGGTCACCGTCGTGTTCAGGACGTAGCCGGCGATGCCCTCCTCGTCCGTGGAGATCGGCATCCAGATGTAGCCGCGGGCGTACATCGGGCCGTAGCCCCAGGCGCGCGTGTCGAGCATGCGGCGCGGCGCCAGGGACATGAAGGCACCCGAGCTGTCCGGGCTGTAGTAGCCGACGACGTCGACGATGACGTCGGTGCCCGCCCAGGCGCCGTTGAAGATGTTGACCTTGCCGTCGGAACCGACGGGGACGATCACCGAGTTGGCGACGGTCTGCTTGGCCTTGAAGTTCACGTTGGACGTGTTCGGGGCCGACTGACCGCTCGGGTAGGCCGTCAGGTGGCCGTCCTCGCGCGGGTTGGTGGCGGTCACGTTCAGCGCCACGGCGGTGGCGTTGTTCGGCACGTACCAGCCGCCGAGCTGCACGCCGATCGACTTGCGGCCGCCGACCTGGCCCTGGGGCGCTCCCTGGCCGGAGCGGGTGTCCACGACGCGGACCGGGGTCATCGGCGTGTAGCCGCTGGCCGCGGTGCGGGTGAAGTAGCCCGTGATGTCGGCGATCAGGTTGACCTGCGTCCAGCTGCCGTTGTACAGCTCGACGGTGCCGTCCTTGCCGACCGGCACGATCACCATGTTCGGGACGGTCTGGGCCGTCACGAAGTTGACGTTGGACGTCGTCGGACGCGTGGTGCCCCCGGGGTACACGGTGATGTGTCCCGGGTTGGCGGTGTCGGTGGCGGTGACGTTCAGGGCGACGGCCGTGACGCCCGCCGGGATCTTGCCGTTGCCGGCGACCTTCAGCTTGACCGTGGAGTAGCCCTGGACCATGCTCCGCGGGGCTCCGGTGCCGTCCCGGGTGTCCAGGAGGCGGGTCGGGGCGTACGGGGTGAATTCCGAGCCGACCGTCGAGAGCGGCAGCTCGTTGACGGACTCGGCCTGGTTCACGGTGTCCGTGACGGTGACCTTGACCTTGTACTCGCCGAGCTCGGCGTAGCTGTGCTTGAGCGACACCTCCTGGCCCGGGTAGGCGTCGGTGCCGTCGGTCGTACCGTCGCCCCAGTCGTAGGTGACCTTGAGCGTGGCGCCCGCGACGCTGACGACCTGGGCGCGCAGCTCGATGCCGTGCGCGGAGAAGCTCTTCGCGTCGAGGACGAGGCCCAGCTCCGGGTTGCCGGCGGCGGCGGTCTCCGCGCCCTGCGCGGTCGCGTTCGCGGCAGCCTTGCCCTTGGCTGCGGGCAGGGCCTTGCGGACCGAGTTCCCCTTCGGGCTGTGGAAGGTCTTGGCATCAGCCGTGCCGAGCTTGGCCAGGTCCGCTGCGGGAGCGGACACCCCCTTGGCCACCGGCGCGGACGAACCCGCGGCCGGACCGGCCGCCTGGGCCGGACCCGGGATGAAACCAACGCTGGCCGCGACGACAACGGCAGCGGAAACTACAAGACGGCGACTGCGCACCGGCCCCCCATTTTCTGTTACTGCTTGAACGCGTTCGAAAGCTCGCTCATCGTACAGAATTCGCACAGCAGTTCATCAGAAAATATTCGGCAAGATCGTACGCATCATGACGGGGAACTAGCCGCGCACTGTCCGCAGACCGTCCAGGGCCATGTGGACCACCGCGTCGGCCAGCTGGTCCACCGTCGTACCGGGGTGCGGGCGGTACCACTCGACCAGCGAGTTCACCATCCCGAACAGCAGGCGGGTGGCCAGCCGGATGTCCACGTCCGCCCGCAGGTCCCCGTCCGCCGCCGCGGCCTTCAGGAGCTCCGCGACCTGGTGGTCGAACTCGCGGCGGCGCTCCAGGGCCCAGCGCTCGGTCCGCGTGTTGCCCCGTACCCGCAGCAGCAGCGTCACGTACGGGAGCTCGGCGAGCAGGACCTCGACCGTGCGGCGCGTGACGTACTCGACCCGCTCGACCGCCCGGCCGCGTACCGCGCCCGGCTCCTCCAGTACGGAGAAGAGCCCGTCGAGCGCGCGGCTGACGGCCCGCTGCAGGAGCTCCTCCTTGCCCGCCACGTGGTGGTAGATCGAGGACTTCGAGATGCCCGCCGCCTTGGAGAGGTGCTCCATGGAGGTGCCGTCGTACCCGCGCTCGTTGAAGACCTGGACGGCGACGGACAGGAGCGTCTCGGGGGTGTAGGTGTCCCGCTTGGCGGTGGTCATGCAGTCTCCTCCGCGGCGCCCTCGTCGCGCTCGTCGCTGTCGTCGCCTTCTTCGCCCTCGGTGTAGCCGAGCTTGAACAGCGCCAGCGAGGGCGCGTAGCGGCCGCCGGGACAGCGCTCGTCGAGGTGGTGCAGCAGGTCGTACGCCCAGTCGCGGCCGAGCCGGTCGTGCCATTCGGACGGACCCAGCGGGTAGTTGACGCCGAGCCGCATCGCCGTGTCGACGTCCTCGGCGGTGGCCGCGCCGCGCGCGACGGCGTCGGCGGTCAGGTCGATCAGCATCGCGACGGTGCGGGCCACGATCATGCCGGGCACGTCGCCGATGACGGAGACCTTCTTGCCGAGCTTCTGGAAGAGGCCGACCGCCTCGGCGAGCGTCCGCTCGCTGGTGTCCCCGCCGGTGGAGAGCGCGATCCGGGTGGCCCCGCGGTAGTCGAGCGCGAGGTCGAAGTAGACGACGTCGGCGAACTCGATCGAGGTCTTGCCGTCCGCGAGCACCAGCTGGCCCTCGCCGGGCAGCTGGATGTACGGACCCCCGTGCCCGGTGGAGGTGACCGCGATCCCGGCCTCCTCCAGCAGCTCGACGAGCCCGGCGGCGGGACCGAGGTCGCCGACCACGGTGACCTTCTCCGGGGCCTCCTCGGGACCGGCGGTGTGCGGGGCCGCGGCCTCGGCGTCCGGGCCGTACGGGAACCAGCCGTGCCCCGATTTGCGGCCCAGGCGGCCCGACTGGACCAGCCGGCGCTGCGCGAGGGACGGGGTGAACTTGGGGCTGCGGAAGAACGACTCCCACACGGAGCGGGTGACGGCCTCGTTGACGTCCTGGCCGATCAGGTCGGTCAGCTGGAACGGGCCCATCTTGAAGCCGCCGCTCTCGCGGAGAACGGCGTCGATGGTGGCCGGGTCGGCACCCTGCTCCTCGTACACCGCGAAGGCCTCGGCGTAGAAGGGGCGGGCGATCCGGTTGACGATGAAGCCGGGGGTGTCGGCGCAGCGGACCGGCGTCTTCCCCCAGCCCAGCACGGTGCGGTACGCGCGCTCGGCGGCGGCCGGGTCGGTCGCGAAACCGCTGACCACCTCGACGAGCGGGAGCAGCGGGGCCGGGTTGAAGAAGTGCAGGCCGAGGAAGCGGCCGGGGTGCGCGAGACCGGCGGCGAGCTCGGTGACGGAGAGGGAGGAGGTGTTGGTCGCCAGCAGGGCGTCCGGCGAAACCACCTCTTCGAGGGTTTCGAAGAGCGCGCGCTTGATGGTGGCGTCCTCGACGACGGCCTCGATGACGAGCGCGGCGTCCGCGAGGTCGGCGAGGGCGGAGGCCGCCTCGATCCGGCCGATCGCGTCCTCGGCGTCGGCGCGATCGAGGCGGCCCTTCGCTGCCATGCGGTCGACGCGGTCCTGGACGATCCCGACACCGCCGGCGGCGAGCCCGGCGTTGATGTCGTAGATCAGCACCCGGTGACCTGCGAGGAGGGCGACCTGGGCGATGCCCTGCCCCATGGTGCCGGCGCCGACGACCGCCACAGTGAGGGACCGCTCGATTGCTGTCATGTCCTGATCCTCCCGCACCGGGTTATCCACAGGCCTGCCGGGCCCTCTTGTCCCGACCGATCGTTCGGTTACTCTAACTCCAGTCTGCTCTTCTTCACCCGCCCCTGCCTGATCTCAGTCTGTGACCCAGCCTGATCTTGCCCGGCTCAACGAGGAGTTGGTCCCTGATGGCCGCCGAGCTCACCGTCCCCCAGCTGTCCGACAAGCACCGGTCCACACTGGACCAGGCCCTGGCGGCCATCCGCAGCCGCGCCTACTGGTCCCCGCATCCGGAGCACCCCAAGGCCTACGGCGATACCGCCCCGGCCGACGGGCTGGCCGCCTTCGAGGCCGTCCGCGGCACCCGGTTCGACCTGGACCAGCCCGGAACCGACGGCTGGACCGGCGCAGAGGTGTCCCCGTACGGCCCCGAGCTGGGCGTCGAGTACCCGCACGCCGACCCGGACGTACTGCTGCCCGCGATGAAGGCCGGCATGGGCGCCTGGCGGGACGCCGGGCCCGAGGCGCGCGCCCTGGTCTGCATCGAGATCCTGGCCCGGATCGGCGCGCGGACGCACGAGTTCGCGCACGCGGTCATGCACACCAGCGGCCAGGCCTTCATGATGGCGTTCCAGGCGGGCGGCCCGCACGCGCAGGACCGCGGCCTGGAGGCGGTGGCGTACGCGTACGAGGAGCAGACCCGCGTCCCCGGCCAGGCCGACTGGTCGAAGCCGCAGGGCAAGAAGGACCCGCTGGAGATCGGCAAGACCTTCACCGCCGTCCCGCGCGGCATCTCTCTGATGATCGGCTGCAACACCTTCCCGACCTGGAACGGCTACCCGGGCCTCTTCGCCTCCCTGGCCACGGGCAACGCGGTGCTGGTCAAGCCGCACCCGCGCGCCGTGCTCCCGCTGGCGCTGACCGTGAAGACGGCCCGCGAGGTCCTCGCCGAGGCGGGCTTCGACCCGAACCTGGTGGCGCTGGCCGTGGAGCGGCCGGGCGAGGGCATCGCCAAGACCCTGGCCGTCCGCCCCGAGATCAAGCTGATCGACTACACCGGCTCGACCGAGTTCGGCGACTGGCTGGAGACCAACGCCCGACAGGCGCAGGTCTACACGGAGAAGGCCGGCGTCAACACGGTCCTCGTCGACTCGACCTCGAACTACAAGGGGATGCTCTCCAACCTGGCGTTCTCGCTGTCCCTGTACAGCGGCCAGATGTGCACCACCCCGCAGAACCTGCTGATCCCGCGCGACGGCATCGAGACGGACGCCGGCCACAAGTCGTACGACGAGGTCGTCGCCGACCTCGCGGCCTCGGTCGGCGGCCTGCTGGGCGACGACGCCCGGGCCAACGCGCTGCTCGGCGCCCTGGTCAATCCGGACGTCAAGACCCGCCTGGAGGCGGCGGCCGGCCTCGGCGAGGTGGCACTGGCCTCGCGCGAGGTGGTGAACCCGGAATTCCCGGACGCGGTGGTCCGCACCCCGGTGATGGTCAAGCTGGACGCGTCCAAGCCGGACCCGGAAGCCCCGTACCTGTCGGAGTGCTTCGGCCCGGTGTCCTTCGCGGTGGCCGTGGACTCCACGGCGGACGCCCTGGACCTCCTGCGCCGCACGGTGCGCGAGAAGGGTGCGATGACGGTCGGCGCCTACACCACGTCGGCGGACACCGAGCGGGCCATCGAGGAGGTCTGCCTGGAGGAGTCGGCTCAGCTCTCCCTGAACCTGACGGGCGGGGTCTACGTCAACCAGACCGCGGCCTTCTCGGACTTCCACGGCTCGGGCGGCAACCCGGCGGCCAACGCGGCCCTGTGTGACGGAGCCTTCGTCTCGAACCGCTTCCGCATGGTGGAGATCCGCCGCCAGGCCTGACGGCCACGGCAGGAGCGGGCCCGGCGTGGCGGCGCCGGGCCCGCTTGACCCTCGACCTGGTGGAGGTCCCAGAGTCGTGGGTGTGGAGAGCGACATGCGCAGCATCGGCGAGATGGGCCGGGACAGCGGGCTGGGGGTGAGCGCCCTGCGGTTCTACGACCGCGCGGGCGTCCTCGTACCGGCGTGGGTGGATCCGGTGACCGGGTACCGCTGGTACGCGCCCGAGCAGTTCGGCGAGGCCCGGCTGCTGGCCCGGCTGCGGCGCTCCGGAATGCCGCTCGCGGACATCCGGCTGGTGCTGGCCGGCTGGGCCGGCGGGGACACCGGCCTGGTGCCCCGGCTGCTCGACGGGCATCTGCGGCGGCTCGAACGCGGGCTGGCCGACGCCCGCGAGGAACTCTCCACGGTACGAGCCCTACTCGGACACAAGGAGACCTCCATGACCACCGCCACCACCGGCACCCGGCTGACGGTGCCGGGCAGCGAGCTCGCGGCCGCCCTGGACGCCGTACGCCACGCCGCCGGAACCGACCCCGAGCTGCCGGTGCTCGGCGGGATCCACTTCGACATCGAGGGCGACGCCCTGCACCTCGTGGCCACGGACCGCTACCGGATGTCCGTCGCCCGTACGCCCACCGCCGGCCACGCCGGCGGCCGGGTCCAGGTGACCGTGCCCACCCCGCTCGCCGACGCGATGCGCGCCCTGCTGACCGGCGAAGCCCCGGCCCGCCTCACCGTGGACGGGGGCACGGTGGAGCTGGAGACCCAGGGCCGCCAGGCCGCCGGGCAGAGCCTCGGCGAGGAGTTCCCCGACTACCGCCGCCTCACCCGGCTGCCCGAGGGCCGCCGCCTCACCCTGGACGTACCGGCCCTGCGGCAGGCCCTCGGCGAGCAGGACGGCGAGGTGTGCGTCCTCGTCCTCACGGACACGGTGGCCGTCGGCGACGAAGACTCGGCCGGGGACCGGGTGGGGGTCAATCCCGCCTTCCTGCTCGACGCGCTGGCCGCCGGGGACGAACTGCTGCTGGAGTACATCGGGCCCAAGGCCCCGCTCGTCCTGCTGCGCCCCGACGTCGAGGACGCCTTCTCGCTCCTGATGCCGGTCAGTCTTGAGGCATGACCTTCGGCCCGCCCCAGTGGAAGAGGGTCATCGCCACGCTGGTGGCCAGGTTGTAGCTGGAGACCTGCGGACGCATCGGGAGGGAGACCAGATGGTCGGCCCGTTCGCGCAGCTCGGGTGAGATGCCGTGGCGCTCCGAGCCGAAGGCGAGCAGGGCGTCGTCCGGGAGGGTGAGGGCGCGGATGTCCTCGCCCTCCGGGTCGAGCGCGTACACCGGCCCGGCGGGCAGGGTGTCGAGGTCCACCCGGTCCACGGTGGTGGCGTAGTGCAGACCGGCTCCGGCGCGGACCACGTTGGGGTGCCAGGGGTCGAGGTCGCCGCGGGTGACGACGCCGGTGGCGCCGAAGCCCGCGGCGAGCCGGACGACGGCGCCGACGTTGCCGAGGTTGCGGGGGTTGTCGAGTACGACCACGGGCGCGGTCCGCGGCCGCCGGTCGAGCCGGGCCCGCCCCTCGGCCCGGTCGGGCCGCACGGCCAGCGCCGCGACCCCGGTGGGATGCACCCGGTTCACGAGCGTCCGCAGCTCCCCCGCGCGCACGAGCCGGGCCACGTCCGCCGCCACGTCCGGAGCCAGCTCGGCGGCCAGCGCCCGTACGCCGTCGGGATCGTCGGCCACGACCATGCGCACGTCGGCCCCGAACCGCAGCGCGTGCTTCAGCGCGTGAAACCCGTCGAGGAGTACGAGGTCCTCCCGCCCGGCGGCCTCCCGCCACTGCCGTGCGGTCTCGTCGGGACTCCCGTGCTGCTCAGTCATACCGCCGAGCGTACGGGCCGCGGCCCGGGCGTTCCGCCCCCTGCCCGCCCTTGCCCCCGGGGGGTGTCTTGTGGATCAGGCCGGGCTCGCGGCGTCCGGCGCGGGAACCACCCGGGGCACCCCGCCGGAGGCCCTGGCTCCCAGCCAGACCAGAAACGCCGTCGGCAGGAACACCGCGTCAGCGGCGATCATCGCCAGAGAAAAGAACGGCAGCCCCAGCAGCACCGCGATCCCCGCGTGCTCCAGCATCATCAACGCCAGCAGCACGTTCTTGATCCGCCGGTTGAACACCGTGAACGGGAACGCGACCTGTACCGCCACCGTCCCGTACGACAGCAGCATCACCATCGTCCCGCTCCCCGCCAGGACCCCGGACAGTCCCGGCCACGGCGAGAAGTAGTCCAGCCCGAGCGGGTAGTACAGCGCGGTGCCGTCCTGCCACCGCGACCCCTGGATCTTGTACCAGCCGGCCGTCGCGTAGATCAGGCAGACCTCCGCCATGATCACCAGCAGCCCCGCGTTGTGCACCAGGTTCGCCAGGACGTCCAGGACGGCCCGTCCCTCGCCCTCCGGCTCGTACCGGTCCACCATCCACCACAGCGCGCACACGGTCCACAGCGCAGCGAACGCAGCCAGCCAGCCATGGCTGAACCGCTCCGTCACCGCCCCGTACGCGAACACCGCGCCCAGCACACCCCACAGCACCGGTCCGGCCGCCCCCGCAGAGGCCGACCCCCGAAGCCGCGCGCGCCGCGCGTCCAGGGACCACACCCGCGCGCACCGCGTCAGCACCAGGTAGATCGCCATCAGGTGGATGACGTTGTCCCCGCCGTCGCCCATGAACACGCTGCGGTTCTGCAGCGACAGCACCCCGACCATGAACACCACGGACGTCGCCCGCGTCCGCCAGCCCAGCATCAGCATCAGGCTCGACAGCACCGACACCGCGTAGACGGTCTGGAACCACAGCCCCGAGTCCGACCACATCAGCACCGAGAAGGCGTGGTTCGAGGCGACCAGGCGCTCCGCCAGACCGAAGCTCCAGGGCCCGTCCGGCCCGTACAGCTCGCCGCGGTGCGGGAACTCCCGCAGCAGGAAGAACAACCAGGTCGCCGAGAAGCCGATCCGGACGACGGCGCTCTGGTACGGGCCCAGTGCCCGCCCGCTGACCCGGGCGACCGCCCGCCCGCCGGCGGCGCGGGCACCGGCGACCGCACGCGCGGCCGCCGGTGCCCGCCTCACAGCGTCCACCACGGCAGCTCCCGGTAGTACGTCTGGGTGTCGGTCTTCTCGTCGCTCCACGGCGGCGCCTGCACCGCCCGCGTCGCCGAGCGCAGCTGGATCCGTACGATCTCGCCCCGCGCGCCGGTCCCGTCGTCCGTGAGCCGGTTCAGCGCGATCCGGCGCAGGTACCGCTCCGACAGTTCGCCGCGCTCGCCGATCGGCTTGTTGTCCTCGTCGTGCGAGCCGGTGAAGAAGTCCCAGGCCCGGCGCAGCTCGTTCTGCCGGGTATGGCTCGGCAGCAGGCTGTGCCGGATGGCCGCGCCGTCCTCGGCCGACAGGTCCCGCCAGCCGACGGGGACCAGCTCGCCGCCGAGGCCGGAGCGGACCTCGGCCCGTACCTCCACCGCGATGTTCTGCTGCAGCGGGTTGGGGGCGAAGAGCTTCCAGTTCTGTTCGAACTCGGGGTAGATCCAGTCGTCGACCGTCCGCGCGTGCTGCTTGCTCACCGTGTTGGACGGGGCGACGTGCAGGAAGACCAGCGCCAGGTGACCGCAGGCGGCGAGGCCCACGGCGGCCAGGGCGAGGGACGTGACGACGCGGTACGGGGCGGACAGGCCCGCGATCCCGGGAGCCCGCGGCGGCGTCGCCCGTTCGGCGGGGGGCTCGACGGCCGTTTCGGCGGGCGGCTCGGCAGCGGGCTCGGCAGCGGGCTCGACCGGCGGATCCGCCGGCGGACGGGCTGCCGGGACGGGGGCGGCCGCCGCGGTGGCGACCGGTGGATCGATCGGCGGAACGGCCGGCGGAACGGCTGCTTCCGCTGGCTCGCGCTCGTTCGATTCCATCCCGCCCCGATCATCCGGTGTCCACAGGGTTGACCTCAGAGGTTGACACCCTACGGGCCGCCGACCCACCATTGAAGAGTACGAACCGAACGATCGGTCGGTCGGGCGGTCAACAATCTCTGGCAGGGGGCCGGGATGGTGGCAGTGACCCCGGAGACGGGGCAGGACTCAGGCCTCGAGGCTGACCTCGGGGCACAGCTCGCGGCGGCCTTCGACGCCGCGGTGGCGGCCGAGGAGCGCGTCGAGCCGCGGGACTGGATGCCCGAGGCGTACCGCGCCTCGCTGGTCCGCCAGATGGCCCAGCACGCCCACTCCGAGATCATCGGAATGCAGCCCGAGGCCAACTGGATCACTCGCGCGCCCTCGCTGCGCCGCAAGGCGATCCTCATGGCCAAGGTCCAGGACGAGGCCGGTCACGGCCTCTACCTGTACAGCGCCGCCGAGACCCTCGGTACCAGCCGCGACGAGCTGCTCGACAAGCTCCACTCCGGCAAGCAGAAGTACTCCTCGATCTTCAACTATCCCACCCTGACCTGGGCCGATGTCGGCGCGATCGGCTGGCTCGTGGACGGCGCGGCGATCACCAACCAGGTGCCGATCTGCCGCTGCTCGTACGGGCCGTACGCCCGCGCGATGGTCCGGATCTGCAAGGAGGAGTCCTTCCACCAGCGCCAGGGCTTCGAGCTCCTCATGGCCCTGTCCAAGGGCACCGAGGCGCAGCACGCGATGGCTCAGGACGCCGTGGACCGCTGGTGGTGGCCCTCGCTGATGATGTTCGGCCCGCCGGACGACGAATCGGCGCACTCCGCGCAGTCCATGGCCTGGCGGATCAAGCGGCACTCCAACGACGAGCTGCGCCAGCGCTTCGTGGACATCGCCGTTCCGCAGGCCGAGGCACTGGGCCTGACCCTGCCCGACCCGGACCTGAAGTGGAACGAGGAGCGCGGGCACCACGACTTCGGCGCGATCGACTGGGCCGAGTTCTGGGACGTGCTCAAGGGCAACGGCCCGTGCAACGAGCAGCGGATCGGCCAGCGGCGCCGGGCCCACGAGGAAGGCGCCTGGGTCCGCGAGGCGGCCGCGGCGTACGCGGAAAAGCACAGCGCACACCACGCCGTACAGAGCACGGCGACGAACGAGGAGGCAGGGGTATGACGCAGAACTGGCCACTGTGGGAGGTGTTCGTGCGCTCGCGCCGCGGCCTCTCGCACACGCACGCGGGCAGCCTGCACGCACCCGACGCCGAGATGGCCCTGCGCAACGCCCGCGACCTCTACACCCGGCGGAACGAGGGCATCTCGATCTGGGTGGTGCCCTCCACCGAGATCACCGCGTCCTCGCCGGACGAGCGGGACCCGTTCTTCGCCCCCTCGGCCGACAAGCCGTACCGGCACCCGACCTTCTACGAGATCCCCGAGGGGGTGCACCACCTGTGAGCAACACCGATGCCACTTCTTTCGACGTCACGGCGTCGGCGGCCCTCGCGCTCGGGGACGACGCGCTGATCCTCTCCCACCGCCTCGGCGAGTGGGCGGGGCACGCCCCCGTCCTGGAGGAGGAGGTCGCCCTCGCGAACATCGCGCTCGACCTGCTCGGCCAGGCACGCGTCCTGCTGTCCATGGCCGGCGACGAGGACGAGATGGCCTTCCTGCGCGAGGAGCGGTCCTTCCGCAACCTCCAGCTGGTCGAGCAGCCGAACGGGGACTTCGCGCACACCATCGCCCGCCAGCTCTACTTCTCCTTCCACCAGCACGAGCTCTACGCGGAACTCGCGGCCGGCGACGGCCCGTTCGCCCCGCTCGCTGCCAAGGCCGTCAAAGAGACCGCGTACCACCGCGACCACGCCGAGCAGTGGACCCTGCGGCTCGGCGACGGCACGCAGGAGAGCCGCGCCCGCATGCGGGCCGCCCTCGACGCGCTGTGGAAGTACACCGGCGAGATGTTCCAGCCGGTGGACGGAGTCGACGGCGTGGACTGGGCCACCCTGGAGGACCGCTGGCTGGCCGCCGTGGGCGGCGTACTGGAACGGGCCGGGCTCACGCTCCCCGAAGGCCCGCGCTCCGGCGCCTGGGCCGCCGGGGCGGGCCGCCAGGGCCTGCACACCGAGTCCTTCGGCCGGCTGCTCGCCGAGATGCAGCACCTGCACCGCAGCCATCCGGGGGCGTCATGGTGACGGACCGGCCGCGCACCGCGGCCCCCGCGGCCGGGCCCGAGGCGCCCGAGGCCCCCGAGGCCACGACCCGCCTGGAGGCGGAGCTGGCCGAGCTCGCCGGCTCCGTCCCCGACCCCGAGCTGCCCGTCATCAGCCTCGCCGAGCTGGGCGTGATGCGCGGGGTGCGGATGTACGAGGACGGCCACGTCGAGGTCACCCTGACCCCGACCTACACCGGCTGCCCCGCCATCGAGGCCATGTCCGCCGACATCGAGCGGGTCCTGACCGGCCACGGCATCGCGGACGTGCGGGTGCGCACGGTCCTGGCCCCGGCCTGGTCCACCGACGACATCAGCGCCGAGGGGCGGCGCAAGCTCGCCGAGTTCGGCATCGCCCCGCCCCGCCCCCACGCGGCCGGGGGACCGGTCCCGGTCACCCTCTCGGTCCGCTGCCCGAACTGCGGATCGACCGACACCGAGCTGCTCAGCCGGTTCTCCTCCACCGCATGCAAGGCGCTGCGCCGCTGCACCGCCTGCCGTGAACCGTTCGACCACTTCAAGGAGCTGTAGATGGCCGCGTCCACGCCGTCGCCCACGTCGGGCTCCGGGCGCCCCGCGCGCCACGGCGCCTTCCACCCGCTGACGGTGGCGGCGGTCGACCGGCTCACCGACGACTCCGTGGCGCTGACCCTGAGCGTCCCCGAGGAGCTGCGCGGCGAGTACCTGCACGCCCCCGGCCAGCACCTCACCCTGCGCCGCCGCACCCCCGAGGGCACGGAAGTCCGCCGTACGTACTCGATCTGCTCGCCCGCCCCGGCCCCCGCGGGCCCGGGCCCGGCGGTGCTGCGGGTGGGCGTGCGGCTGGTGGAGGGCGGCGAGTTCTCCACGTTCGCCCACAAGGAGATCGCCGCCGGCGACGTGCTGGACGTGATGGTCCCGGCCGGGCGGTTCGTCCTGGAGCCGGACGCCGCCCCGGCCGGCGGGCACTACGCGGCGATCGTCGGCGGCAGCGGGATCACCCCGGTGCTGTCGATCGCCGCCTCGCTGCTGGCGGCGCGGCCCGAGGCCCGGTTCTGCCTGGTCCGCAGCGACCGTACGGCCGCGTCGACGATGTTCCTGGACGAGGTCGCCGACCTCAAGGACCGCTTCCCCGACCGCTTCCAGCTGGTGACCGTCCTCTCCCGTGAGGAGCAGGAGGCCGGGCTGCCGTCCGGCCGCCTCGACGAGGAGCGGCTGAAGGCGCTGCTGCCCGCGCTGCTGCCGGTCGCGGAGGTGACGGGCTGGTACCTGTGCGGCCCGTACGGGCTGGTCATGGGCGCGGAGCGGGCACTGGGCGCGCTCGGCGTGGTCCGGACCCGGATCCACGAGGAGATCTTCCACGTCGAGGACACGGCCGCACCGGCTCCTGCCGCGGCCCCGTCCCACGTGCGGGTCACGGCCCGCCTCGACGGCCGCTCCGGGACCTGGCCGGTCCAGGACGGCGAGTCCCTGCTGGACGCCGTGCTGCGCAACCGCGCGGACGCCCCGTACGCCTGCAAGGGCGGGGTCTGCGGTACCTGCCGGGCGTTCCTGGTCACGGGCGAGGTCCGGATGGACCGGAACTTCGCGCTGGAGTCGGAGGAGACGGAGGCCGGATTCGTGCTGGCCTGCCAGTCGCACGCGGTGACCGAGGAAGTGGAGATCGACTTCGACCGCTGAGGCCGTGGTCCTCCCACGCTGTCCATTTCCCTCGTCCTGCTCTATCTTGACGCACCGTCAGGTCCGGACCGGGCCTGACCGGGACCGGTGCGCGCGGGAGGACAGGCAGTGGACTTCACCTTCACCGAGGAGCAGCAGGCCGCCGTCGAGGCGGCGAAGGCCGTCTTCGCGGACGTCGCCCCGGACGGCGTGCCCAGCCCCGCGCTGACCCCGGGGGCCGTCGCCGAGGACTTCGACCGGCCGCTGTGGGCCAAGCTCGCCGCGTCCGACCTGCTGAGCCTGGTCCTCGCGGAGGAACACGGCGGCGCCGGCCTCGACGCGATCGCCCTGTGCCTGGTGCTGCGCGAGGCGGCGAAGGTGCTGGCCCGGGTTCCGCTGCTGGAGCACTGCGCCACCGCCATGGCCGTCCAGGCTCACGGCAGCCCCGAACTGGCCGCCGCCCTGCTGCCCGGTGCGGGGCGCGGGACGCTCGTCCTCACCGCCGCCGCGCACGGCCGCAGCGGCCACGATCCCGCCGAACTCGCCGTCACCGCCCGCCGCGAGGGCACGCGGTGGACCCTCGACGGGGTGCAGACGGCCGTCCCGTGGGCGCACGGCGCCGACTGGATCGCCGTACCGGCCCACACCGGCGAGGGGGAGGCCGTCCTGGCGCTCGTCCCGCGCACCGCCGAGGGGCTCACCCTGGCCGACCAGGTCTCCACCAGCGGGGAACGGCTCGCCGAACTCGCCCTGGACGGGGTACGGGTGCCCGCGAGCCACCTCATCGAGACCCCGGGCGTCTGGGAGCGGCTGCGGCAGCTCCTCGCCACCGGGACCTGCGCCCTGGCGCTCGGCCTCGGCGAGAACGTCCTCGCCATGACCAGCCAGTACACCGGCAAGCGGGAGCAGTTCGGCTTCCCGGTGGCCACCTTCCAGGCCGTCGCCGTCCAGGCCGCCGACCGCTACATCGACCTGCGTGCCATGGAGGTCACCCTCTGGCAGGCCGCCTGGCGGATCGACGCGGCGACCGGCGGAGCCGGCGGCCCGCTGCCGAGCGCGGGGGACGTCGCCGTCGCCAAGATCTGGGCCTCCGAGGGGGTACGCCGGGTCGTGCAGACCGCACAGCACCTGCACGGCGGCTTCGGCGCCGACACCGACTACGCGCTGCACCGCTACCACGCGTGGGCCAAGCAGCTGGAGCTCCAGCTGGGCCCGGCCGCAGCCCACGAGGAGGCGCTGGGCGACCTGCTGGCCGCCCACGCCCTCGCCTGACGTACGGAGCTAGAGCACGAAGGCCGGGTTCCCGTTGTCGGTCACCATCGGGCGCCCGGCGCCGTCCCAGGCCTGCATGCCGCCGTCGATGTTCACGGCGTCGATGCCCTGGCGCACCAGGTACTGGGTGACCTGCGCGGAGCGCCCGCCGACCCGGCACATCACGTGCACACGGCGGCCGTCCTCGACGGCCACCGTCACCTCACCGAAGCGGGCCACGAAGTCGCTCATCGGGATGTGCAGGGCACCTTCCACGTGTCCGGCAGCCCATTCGTCGTCCTCACGGACGTCGAGGACAAAACCTTCGGAGGGCACCGCGGCGGCGTCCACCGAGGGAAGCGGTCCGAAGTTCATACGTCGCCTTCTCTCATCGCAGATCTGTTTCCCAAACCTATCCAACGAGCGCGGCGAGCTCCGCCTCACGCTTCGCGACATCCGCGAGCAGCTGCTCCGCGATCTCCTCCAGCAGCCGGTCCGGGTCCTCCGGAGCCATCCGCAGCATCGATCCGATCGCGCTGTCCTCCAGCTCGCGTGCCACCGTCGACAGCAGCTCCTTGCGCCGTGCCAGCCACTCCAGCCGGGCGTAGAGCTCCTCGCTCTCGTCGAGCTGCCGTACGGCCTCCGGAACGGGACCCGCCGCCCACTCCTCGGCCAGCTGGCGCAGCAGCTGCTCCTCGCCCCGCCCGTACGCCGCGTTGACCCGCGCGATGAAAGCATCGCGGCGTTCCCGCTCGGCTTCGTCCCGGGCGAGGTCCGGGTGCGCCTGGCGGACCAGCTCGCGGTAGATGCGGCGTACCTCCTCCGTCGGCCGTACCCGCTGCGGGGGCCGCACCGGGCGGTCGGTGAGCATCGCGGACGCGTCGTCGGAGATGCCCTCCGTATCCATCCAGTCGTGGAACAGCTCGTCCACCCCGGGCATCGGCATCACCAGCGAGCGGGCGTCCCGGGCCCGTCGCAGATCCTCGGGATCACCGCTGCGCTCCGCCTTCGCTTCGGCGATCAGCGCATCCAGCTCGTCGAGCCGCGAGTACATCGGGCCGAGCTTCTGGTGGTGCAGCCGGGAGAAGTTCTCCACCTCCACCCGGAAGGTCTCCACCGCGATCTCGAACTCGATCAGCGCCTGCTCGGCGGCCCGGACGGCTCGCTCCAGGCGCGCCTCGGGTCGCTCGTCGCCCGTCTCTTCAGTCTGCTGCTCGCTCACCCGGCCAGCCTAAGGCCGGTCGGCCTGGGCCGATGTTTCACGTGAAACATCGACCCGCGAACGTGACCCGCAACGTGACCCGCGAACGTGCCCCTGCCCAGGGCCCCCAGGCCCACCGCCCCGACCCGCT
Source organism: Streptomyces sp. NPDC059355 (assembly GCF_042752335.1). Classification (NCBI taxonomy): domain Bacteria; kingdom Bacillati; phylum Actinomycetota; class Actinomycetes; order Kitasatosporales; family Streptomycetaceae; genus Streptomyces; species Streptomyces sp. NPDC059355. The sequence goes on from NZ_JBHYXN010000007.1 coordinate 41,541, forward strand.
CAGACCCCGGCCTCCGCCTCGATCCGCCCGGACTTCACCGCCGCGACCAGGTCCGCGTGGTCCGCCTCGCTCCGGTCGGCGTACGCCACCGCGAAGGTGGCCATCGCCTCGTCCAGCTCGTCGTTCTTGCCGCAGTACCCGGCCAGCAGCCGCGGATCGGCGCTGTGCGCGTGCGCCCGGGCCAGCAGGGCGCCGGTCATCCGCCCGTAGTCGTCGATCTGCTCCGGGGCCAGTGCCGCCGGGTCCACGCTGCCCTTGCGGTTGCGGAACTGCCGCACCTGGTACGGACGCCCCTCCACCGTGGTCCAGCCCAGCAGGATGTCCGAAACCACCTGCATCCGCTTCTGCCCGGCCACCACCCGGCGGCCCTCGTGCTCCTCGGCCGCGCTCTCGAAGCCCAGCGCGGGCAGGTACGGCAGCAGCACCGACGGCCGCGCCTCCTTCACCTGGAGCACGAGCGGCTCGCCCCGGTGGTCCAGCAGCAGCACCACGTACGAGCGGGTGCCGACGCTCCCGGTGCCCACCACCCGGAAGGCCACGTCATGGATCGCGTACCGGGCCAGCAGCGGCAGCCGGTCCCCCTGGAGGGTCTCCAGGTACGGGCCCAGCGCGGCCGCGACGGCCGCCGCCTCCCCGTCGCCGACCCGGCGCAGCACCGGCAGCGCGTCCACGAAGCGACGGGCGCCGTCCGCACCGGCCTCGGTGGACTTGGCGGCGAACCGTGCCGAGGTGTTGTTGCGGGCCTTCTCCGAGACCCGCTCCAGGGTGCCCAGCAGGTCGCGGGCGTCGGTGTGCGAGACGAGCTCCTCGTCCGCGATGGCGTTCCAGGCGTCCAGCGCCGGCAGCTTGGCCAGCAGCCGCATGGTCCGGCGGTACGCACCGACGGTGTCGTGCGCGGCGGCCCGGCAGGTGTCCTCGTCGGCGCCGGCCACCCGTCCGGCCAGGACCAGCGAGGTCGCGAGCCGCTTCAGGTCCCACTCCCACGGGCCGAACACGGTCTCGTCGAAGTCGTTCAGGTCGATGACGAGCCGGCCGCGGGCGTCCCCGTAGAGGCCGAAGTTGGCCGCGTGGGCATCGCCGCAGATCTGTGCGCCGACACCGGTCACCGGGCCGCCGGACAGGTCGTGCGCCATCAGCCCGGCCGCCCCGCGCAGGAACGCGAAGGGGTTGGCGGCCATCCGGCCGACCCGGATCGGCGCCAGCTCGGGGACCCGGCCGACGTTGGACTCCTCGACCGCCCGCACCGCGTCCGGCCGTCCGGCCGGGGCCTCGAAGTGAGCGTGCGCCGAGCGCGGCACCCGCAGGCGCAGGGCCTTGCCCGCCTCCTTGGGCGAGCCGGCGACGACCCGCGCCGCGAACCCGCCGACGGCCGGTATTCGCCCACCGGACGGCGCTCCCGCCGCTCTGAAAGCCGTCCGGCCCGTCGCCCCGTCCGGCTCCGCAACCCGCTGCTCCGGTACCGCCACCATCCGTGCCGCCCCCGCCCGTACCCGTCGTGCTTTTCGGCCTGACCACATGAATTCGCCCGGCCGGACAACATCAATCCGGCCTGACCGTATCTACAGCCCGGCGTCCCTGGACAGCAGGGCGGCCTGAACCCGGTTCTCGCAGCCCAGCTTCGAGAGGATCCGGCTCACGTACGTCTTCACCGTCGCCTCGCTCATGTGCAGCCGCCTGCCCGCCTCCGCGTTCGACAGCCCCTCGCCCAGCAGCGCCAGCACCCCGCGCTCCCGCTCGCTCAGCTCCGCCACCCGCCGCCGGGCCTCCTCGCCGCGCGCAGCGCCCCGGCCCGAAGCCAGCTGGTCGACCACGTGCCGGGTCGCGCCCGGCGAGAGGTACGCGTCCCCCGCCGCGGCCGCCCGGACCGCGCCGATCAGCTCGCCCGGCGCCGAGTCCTTCAGCAGGAACCCCGCGCCGCCCGAGCCCAGCGCCCGCAGCACGTTCTCCTTCTCCCCGAACGTGGTCAGGATCAGCGCCCTGACCTCAGGCGCCGCCCGCCCCAGCTCGCCGAGTGCGGTGAGCCCGTCCATCACCGGCATCTGGATGTCGAGCAGCATCACGTCCGGCGTGTGCGCGCGGGCCAGGTCCACGGCCTCGCGGCCGTTCGCCGCCTCAGCGACGACTTCGATGTCCGGGGCCGAGGTCAGGATCATCCTGATCCCCGCCCGGATCAGCGGCTCGTCGTCAGCGATCACCACGCGGATCACCTTGGCTGTCACCCGTGCTCCTACTACTCGGACTCGTACGCCTGCTTGTCGACGAGCTTGCCGTCCTTGAAGCAGAACCGGAAAACAGTACTGGTGGCCAGCCTGGAATCGTCCGACGACAGCAGGGCCAGACAGTCCGTACCCGCGGGCCGCTCCGGGCCCTTGCGGTCCAGGCCCTCGGTCATGAAGCTGTCGCCGTCGGGCAGTTTCTTGCGGACCGCCTCCTCCGACTCGCCCACCCGGACCTTGTCGTAGTCGGCCTGGCTGATCATCGCGCTGCCCGCCGAGCCCACGAGCAGCACCACCCCTGCCCCGATCACGATCACCAGCAGCACCACCGCCGCGACGGCGATCCCGCAGCCCATCGCGACGCCCCCGACCCGGCTGCGGCCCCGTACGGCCAGCTCCCGGTCCACGGCGGCCCAGTCCATCGGCGGCGGCGCCACCGCGAACCCCTGGACCTGCGCCTGTGCCTGTGCCTGCTGCCCGAAGTCGTCGGCGATGTCCTCCACCCCGGCCGGCTCGGCCCCGTACGGGAGCACGCCGGCCACCCGGAAGCCGCCGTCCTCGGTCCCGCTCGCGTGCACCATCCCGCCGACGAGCCGGGCCCGCTCCCGCAGACCGGTCAGTCCCTGCCCGCCCGAGACCGCCGCGCCGACGCCCGGCCCGGCCGCCGGCCCGTTGGCGATCTCCACCACCAGCGAGTCGTCCTCGTACCGCAGTTCCACCGTGATCGGCGCCCCCGGGGCGTGCTTGTACGCGTTGGTCAGCGCCTCCTGCACGATCCGGTACGCCGCGTGGTCACAGGCCGCCACCAGCGGCCTCGGCCGCCCCGACACGGCCATCCGCACGTCGGTCCCCGCGCTCCGCGCCGCCTCCACGATCCCCGCGATCCCGGCCACCCCGCGCGCCGCCGGCTGCGCCTCCTCGGCCGGGGCCGGCGCCTCGACGCCGTCCCGCAGGATCCCGACGACCTCGCGCAGCTCGTGCATCGCCGCGACCGAGGCCTGCCGCAGCACCCCCACCGCCTCGCGCTGGCGCTCGGTGAGGTGCGGATCCACTTCCAGGGCTCCGGTGTGCACCGCGATCAGCGCCAGCTGGTGCCCCAGGCTGTCGTGCATGTCCTGGGCGATCCGCTGGCGCTCCCGCAGCCGGGCCTGTCCGGCGACCATCACGCGCTCCCGCATCAGCTGCCCGTTGCGCTCCTGGAGCGCCTGGAGCAGGGTCCGGCGCTGCGACCAGTAGCGGCTGGCCAGACCCGGCATGACCGTCATCGCGAGGAACATCAGCGTGGAGAACACGATGACGAGCACGGGCCGTTGTTCGGACCACGCCTGCGCCACGCCGAAGCCCACGGCGGCGAGGAAGGCCACGGTGAACGCGGTCAGCGCCCGGCCCACCCCGACGATCCGGCGCCCCGCCGACCAGCCCAGCAGGATGGCGACCAGGAACGAGCCGGGCAGGAACGGGGAGATCGCCGACGCGACGATCAGGGTCGTCGCCGGCAGCCGGCGCCGCCCCAACGTGAGCAGCACCACAACCGCGGCGCTGGCCGCCATCCGTTTCACGCTGCCGTTGTCGAGCTCTTCGACCCCCAGCCCGAGCAGCGCGATCACCCCGGCGAGCACCAGGTCGCCCGCCAGCATCCGCGGGGTCCACGGCTCGGGCCCCTTCAGCCAGTCCCAGCCCGCTCGCATCCTCGCCGTCGCATCCACGCGCCCGACCCTAGACACCGCCGCCCCCGCAGGACCGCCCTCTTTCGTCGCGCCCTCCCCGACGAAAGTCGTCCGGCGGACTCCGGGGCCACCCCAATTCCCCGCGTACGGCCCGGGATCGCCGCGCACGCGATCAACACCCCACCGGGGCACGGGAAATGCGAAACGGCCGCCACCGCTTTCGCGATGACGACCGTTTCGTCGATGTGGGCGAGGGGGGATTTGAACCCCCACGTCCCGAAGGACACTGGCACCTGAAGCCAGCGCGTCTGCCGTTCCGCCACTCGCCCGAGCAGCTCTCCAGTGGATCTTCCCTTTCGGGCCGTTCCCCTGGCGACGTCGAAAGATTAGCACGTCGGACAGGGTGGATTCACATCGCTTTCCCGGCACCTCCGAGCCCGGGTCCGATTGCCCCTCCCGCACCGCGCTCCCGGTGCGGGACACTGTCCTCTGAGCGCCCCTACGATCCCTTGTGAGTACCAACACTCATGCGCATGGGACCCAGGGGGAACCAGCCGAATCCGCCACGCGTGGATACGATCAGTAAGCAGTACAGGGCGACAACGACGGAGGAGGTGCCCCATGGGAGTCCTGAAGCGGTTCGAGCAGCGACTCGAAGGTCTGGTGAACGGCACCTTCGCCAAGGTGTTCAAGTCCGAGGTCCAGCCCGTCGAGATCGCCGGCGCCCTCCAACGCGAGTGCGACAACAACGCGACGATCTGGAACCGGGAGCGGACGGTCGTCCCGAACGACTTCATCGTCGAGCTCAGCACCGGCGACTACGAGCGTCTGAGCCCCTACTCCGGGCAGCTCGGCGACGAGCTCGCGGGCCTCGTCCGCGACTACGCCAAGCAGCAGCGCTACAGCTTCATGGGCCCGATCAAGGTCCACCTGGAGAAGGCCGACGACCTCGACACCGGTCTCTACCGGGTCCGCAGCCGCACGCTCGCCTCCAGCACCTCCCAGGCGCCGCCGCAGGCAGCCCCCCAGAACCAGCAGGGCGGCTACGGCTACCCGCCGGTCTCCGCACCGCCGATGCCGGCCGGACCGCCCCCGGGCGCCGCCGCGCGCCGGCCGGGCGCCGCCGGACCGGCCCCCGTACCCGCCGCAGGCGCCACCCGGCGCCACTGGATCGAGATCAACGGCACCCGCCACCAGATCTCGCGCGCCACGCTCGTACTCGGCCGAAGCACCGAAGCCGACGTGCGGATCGACGACCCCGGCGTCTCGCGCCGGCACTGTGAGATCCGGACCGGAACGCCCTCGACGATCCAGGATCTCGGGTCCACCAACGGCATCGTGGTGGACGGGCAGCACACCACCCGCGCTACGCTCCGCGACGGCTCGCGGATCGTCGTGGGCAGCACCACCATCATTTACCGGCAAGCCGAAGGGTGAAGCGGGGGCAATGTCAGAGCTGACCCTGACGGTCATGCGGTTGGGTTTCCTGGCCGTTCTGTGGCTGTTCGTCATCGTGGCCGTCCAGGTCATCCGCAGCGACCTCTTCGGTACGCGCGTCACGCAGCGCGGCTCACGCCGCGGCGGGAACGCGTCCGGAGCGCCGGCGCAAGGCGGCCGCCAGGCCGCCGCGCCGCCACAGCAGCGCCAGCGCCGCGGAGCGCCGACCAAACTCGTCGTCTCCGAGGGCACCCTCACGGGCACCACGGTCGCCCTCGCCGGGCAGACGATCACGCTCGGCCGGGCACATGACTCAACGATCGTGCTGGACGACGACTACGCGTCCAGCCGCCATGCCAGGATCTACCCCGACCGTGACGGCCAGTGGATCGTCGAGGATCTCGGGTCCACCAACGGCACGTATCTCGACCGGACCCGGCTGACCACCCCGACGCCCATTCCGCCGGGCGCCCCGATCCGCATCGGCAAGACCGTCATCGAGCTGCGGAAGTAGTACGAGAATGAGCGAGCGGAGCGAGCGAGCCGCGGCAGTCCGGACCACCCAGGACACGGACCCGAGCGCGCTCCCGACCGGAGGGTGGGCAGTGTGGCTCGAGACCGGTTGTACCCGGAGGAATCGACTGGGCAGGTGCGCATGAGTCTGTCCCTGCGGTTCGCCGCCGGATCCCACAAGGGCATGATCCGCGAGGGCAACGAGGACTCCGGCTATGCCGGTCCCCGTCTCCTCGCGGTCGCCGACGGCATGGGCGGCCAGGCCGCCGGCGAGGTCGCCAGCTCCGAGGTGATCTCCTCCCTCGTGCAGCTCGACGACGACGTCCCGGGTTCCGACATCCTCACGTCGCTCGCCACCGCCGTGCAGCGAGCGAACGACCAACTGCGCGTCATGGTCGAGGAGGACGCCCAGCTCGAGGGCATGGGCACCACCCTGACCGCGCTCCTGTGGACCGGCCAGCGCCTCGGCCTCGTCCACGTCGGCGACTCCCGCGCCTACCTGCTCCGCGACGGCGTCCTCACGCAGATCACCCAGGACCACACCTGGGTGCAGCGCCTCGTCGACGAGGGCCGCATCACCGAAGAGGAAGCCACCACCCATCCGCAGCGCTCCCTCCTCATGCGGGCGCTCGGCAGCGGTGACACCGTCGAGCCCGATCTCTCCATCCGCGAGGTCCGCACCGGCGACCGCTACCTCATCTGCTCCGACGGGCTGTCCGGCGTCGTCTCCCACCAGACCCTGGAAGAGACCCTCGCCGACTACCACGGCCCCCACGAGACCGTGCAGGCCCTGATCCAGCTCGCCCTGCGCGGCGGCGGACCGGACAACATCACCTGCATCGTCGCGGACGTCCTCGACACCGACAGCGGCGACACCCTCGCCGCCCAGCTGAACGACACCCCGGTCGTCGTCGGCGCGGTCGCCGAGAACCAGCACCAGCTCTTCGACGGCAACGCCATGCAGACCCCGGCGGGCCGCGCCTCCGGCCTGGGCCGCCAGGCCCCCCCGCCGGGCGCCTTCGGGCCCCCCGGAAGCGGCGAGGCACCCGGCTACGGATACCCCGACCAGAGCCAGGGCGGCGGCGGCACGTACGGCAGCTTCGGCGAACCCGACCCGTACGAGGACGACTCGCGCTACGAGGACACGTACGACCGCCCCCGCCGGCGCCGCAGCAAAGGGCGCAAGTGGACCACCCGCACCCTGATCCTGCTGATCGTCGCCGGTGTGGCCGGAGGCGGTCTCTACGCAGCCCACCGCTGGACCCAGACGCAGTACTACATCGGCGTCAAGGGCGAGCACGTGGCGCTCTTCCGCGGCATCAGCCAGAATCTCGGGCCGCTGGAGCTCTCCAAGGTGGAGACCGATCGCACCGACATCGAACTGAAGTACCTGCCGCCCTTCAAGCGGAAGCTGGTCGAGGCCACCATCACCGAGACCAGCCTCGACGGCGCCCGTCAGAAGATCGACGAGCTCGGCGTCCAGGTCACCGCGTGCAAGAAGGACGAGGAGCGCCGCGCCGCGGAAGCGCAGAACCCACCGGCACTCGGCCCCAGCCTGTCTCCCACGGAGCAGTCGCTGGTCGGCCTCTGCGGCAAGCAGTAGTACACACCCGCGGGCGCAGGGGGCCTGCCACACCATGAGCGTTGTCACCAACACGACCACCATCGGCGCCATCGAGCTGCCGAGCCGGCGGAACACCGAGCTCCTGCTGCTCGCGTTCGCCGTGGTCATCCCGATCTTCGCCTACGCCAACGTGGGCCTGTCGATCCACGGCAAGCTGCCGCCGGGCATGGTCGCGTACGGAGGCGGCCTGGCCGTCCTCGCCGGCATCGCCCACCTCGTGGTGCGCCGCTACGCGAAGTACGCCGACCCGCTGCTGCTGCCGATCGGCACGCTGCTCAACGGGCTCGGCTGCGTCCTGATCTGGCGGCTCGACCAGTCGGAGCGGCTGCAGAACCTGGCCAAGCGCCAGTTCGGCCAGTTCTCCGAGTCGGCCCCCCGGCAGATGATGTACACGGCACTCGCCATCGCCCTGTTCGCCGCCGTGCTGCTGCTCCTCAAGGACCACCGCACGCTGCAGCGCTTCACGTACATCTCCATGGCCGCCTCGCTGGTGCTGCTGATCCTGCCCGTCATCCCGGGCCTCGGCGCCGACGTCTTCGGCGCGAAGATCTGGATCAGCGTCGCCGGCTTCTCCATCCAGCCCGGTGAGTTCGCGAAGATCGTCATCGCGATCTTCTTCGCCGGCTACCTGATGGTGAAGCGCGACGCCCTCGCACTGGCCAGCCGCCGCTTCATGGGCCTCTACCTGCCGCGCGGCCGCGACCTCGGCCCGATCCTGATGATCTGGGCGATGAGCCTGCTCGTCCTCGTCTTCGAGAACGACCTCGGCACCTCGCTGCTCTTCTTCGGCATGTTCGTGATCATGCTGTACGTGGCCACCGAGCGCACCAGCTGGATCGTCATCGGCCTGGTCATGAGCGTGGCCGGCGCAGCCGTCGTCGGCGCGACCGCCAGCCACGTCAAGGCCCGTGTCACCGCCTGGCTCGACCCCTTCGCCTGCTACACCAAGTCGGGCGCCTGCGAGCAGGTCGGCCAGTCGATCATGAGCTTCGGCTCCGGCGGGGTCCTCGGCACCGGCTGGGGCCAGGGCAACTCCGACCTCATCGGCTTCGCCGCCAACTCCGACTTCATCTTCTCCACGGTCGGCGAGGAGCTCGGCCTCGCGGGCGTCATGGCCTTCCTCCTGCTCTACGGCCTGATCATCGAGCGCGGTGTGCGCACCGCCCTCGCCGCCCGCGACCCCTTCGGCAAGCTCTTCGCCATCGGTCTCTCCGGTGCCTTCGCCCTGCAGATCTTCGTGGTCGCCGGCGGAGTCATGGGCCTCATCCCCCTGACCGGCATGACCATGCCCTTCCTCGCGTCCGGCGGTTCGTCCGTCCTCGCGAACTGGGCCCTCATCGGGATCCTCATCCGGATCAGCGACACCGCACGCCGCCCCGCCCCGGCACCGGCACCGTCCCCCGACTCCGAGATGACCCAGGTGGTCCGTCCGTCATGAACAAGCCCCTGCGCCGCATCTCGATCTTCTGCGGGCTGCTCGTCCTCGCGCTGCTGATCCGGACCAACTGGCTCCAGTACGTCCAGGCCGAGGACCTCAGCACCCGCAAGGAGAACCGCCGGGTCCAGATCGCCCAGTACGCCACCCAGCGCGGCAACATCATCGTCGCGGGCGGCCAGGCCATCACGGGGTCCGCCGCCACCGACGGCAGCGACTACAAGTACAAGCGGGTCTACAACGAGGGCGCCCTCTGGGCACCGGTGACCGGGTACGCCTCCCAGGCCTTCGGCTCCACCCAGCTGGAGTCCCTGGAAGACAAGATCCTCACCGGCAACGACGACCGGCTGTTCTTCGACCGCACCATCGGCATGTTCACCGGCGAGAAGAAGGCCGGCGGCAACGTCGTCACCACGCTGATGCCCGACGCGCAGAAGGCCGCGTACGAGAAGCTCGGCGACAAGACGGGCGCCGTCGCCGCGATCGACCCGCGCACCGGCGCCATCCTCGCGCTGGTCAGCACCCCCTCGTACGACCCCTCCCTCTTCGCCGGCAACTCCAAGACCGACGAGAAGAACTGGGTCGAGCTGAAGGACAGCCCGGAGAAGAAGCTCGTCAACCGCGCCCTGCGCGAGACCTACCCGCCCGGCTCGACCTTCAAGGTCGTCACCGCCGCAGCCGCGCTGGAGCACGGTGTCGTCACCGACATCAACGCGCCGACGGACACCCCCGAGCCGTTCTTCCTGCCGACGACCAAGACCCCGATGGTCAACCACGCCAAGGGCTGCGAGAAGGCGACGCTCAACTTCGCGCTCCAGGTCTCCTGCAACTCCGTCTTCGCCAACGTCGCCGACAAGGTGACCAAGGACAAGATGCTGGAGACGGCGCAGAAGTTCGGCTTCAACAACGACAAGATCGACACCCCGGTCCGCGCGTTCGCCAGCGTCTACGACAAGAACATGGACCGTCCGGGCAACTCGCTCTCCGCGATCGGCCAGTTCAACACCGCCGCCACCCCGCTGCAGATGGCGATGGTCGCCGCGGCCGTCGCCAACGACGGCAAGCTGATGAAGCCGTACATGGTCGACCAGCTCACCGCGCCGAACCTCGACGTCATCGAGAAGCACGAGCCGCAGGAGATGAGCCGCCCGCTCTCGCCCGCCAACGCGCAGAAGCTCCAGCAGATGATGGTCAACGTCGTCGAGAACGAGAACGGCACCGGCGGCAAGGCCAAGATCAAGGACGTCACCGTCGGCGGCAAGACCGGCACCGCGCAGCACGGCGAGAAGAACGCCAAGCGCCCCTACGCCTGGTTCATCGCCTACGCCAAGACCGACAAGGGCTCCCCGGTCGCCGTCGCCGTCGTCATCGAGGACAGCGACGCCGACCGTGAGGACATCAGCGGCGGCGGTCTCGCGGCCCCCGTCGCGAAGGCCGTCATGGAAGCCGTGCTCAAGAACCAGAACAAGGGCTGACGGAAGGGACGCAAGGGGCCGACAGCGGCGCGAGAGCCGAACCGGAGTGATCCACATCACTGTTCCCGCCCGGATCCGAGCGTACGGTACCGGTCCGGTATCAGGCTGTGGTCACGAACCGATCACCGACGATCGGCCGGTAGCCTTTGCGCGAACAGCACACCGCCGGACCACACACGGGTGCGGTCGGGACTGACGGAGAGGGCTGCAACGTTATGGAAGAGCCGCGTCGCCTCGGCGGCCGGTACGAGCTGAGCCACGTGCTCGGCCGCGGTGGCATGGCCGAGGTCTACCTCGCCCACGACACCCGGCTCGGCCGTACCGTCGCCGTCAAGACCCTGCGCGCCGACCTCGCCCGCGACCCGTCCTTCCAGGCCCGGTTCCGTCGCGAGGCCCAGTCGGCCGCGTCGCTCAACCACCCGGCGATCGTCGCGGTCTACGACACCGGCGAGGACTACGTCGACAACATCTCCATCCCGTACATCGTGATGGAGTACGTCGACGGCTCCACCCTGCGCGAGCTCCTGCACTCCGGGCGCAAGCTGCTGCCCGAGCGCACCCTGGAAATGACCATCGGCATCCTCCAGGCCCTCGAGTACTCGCACCGCGCCGGCATCGTGCACCGTGACATCAAGCCCGCCAACGTGATGCTCACCCGCACCGGCCAGGTCAAGGTCATGGACTTCGGCATCGCCCGCGCCATGGGCGACTCCGGCATGACCATGACGCAGACCGCGGCCGTCATCGGCACCGCCCAGTACCTCTCCCCCGAGCAGGCCAAGGGCGAGCAGGTCGACGCGCGCTCCGACCTCTACTCCGCGGGCTGCCTGCTGTACGAACTCCTCAGCGTCCGGCCGCCGTTCATCGGTGACTCCCCGGTCGCCGTCGCGTACCAGCACGTACGGGAAGAACCGCAGCCGCCGTCGAACTTCGACCCCGAGATCACGCCCGAGATGGACGCGATCGTGTTGAAGGCGCTGGTCAAGGACCCCGACTACCGCTACCAGTCCGCCGACGAGATGCGCGCCGACATCGAGGCCTGCCTCGACGGCCAGCCCGTCGCGGCCGCGGCCGCGATGGGCGCGCCCGGCTACGGCTACCCCGACCAGGGCCACGGGTACGGACACCAGGGCTACGACCAGCCCACCACCGCTTTGCGCCCCGCCGACTCCGGCCAGACCTCCATGCTCCCGCCGATGCCCCCGGGCGACGGCGGATACGGCTACGGGGACCAGGGCCAGGGCGGCTACGACCAGGGCGGGCACGGCCGCCGCCAGCAGAAGAAGAGCAAGGCCTCGACGATCTTGCTGGTCACGGCCGGCATCCTCGTCCTGGTCGGCGCGATCCTCATCGGCCGCTCCCTCTTCAGCAACAACGCCGACAACCGGCCCAACGTGCCCAAGCTCATCGGCCAGACCCTCGAGCAGGCCCAGAAGACCGGCGACAACGTCGGCCTCAAGGTCGAGAAGGAAGCCGACGAGGCCTGCGACAACCAGCCCAAGGGCAACATCTGCTCGCAGAACCCGGAGCCCGACACCAAGGCCGACAAGGGTTCGACGGTCAAGGTCAAGATCTCCTCGGGCGCCCCGAACCTGCCGGTGCCCAACGTCGTCAACCTGAAGTTCGAGGACGCGGAGAAGGCGCTCAAGGACAAGGGCTTCGCCGTCGAGAAGAAGACCCAGGAGTCCGAGCGGCCCGCCGGCACCGTCCTGGACCAGGACCCGAAGAGCGGCCAGGCCCAGAAGGGCTCGACGGTCACGCTGACGGTCGCCAAGGAGCAGGCCAAGTCCGAGATGCCGGACCTCCTCGGGAAGACCCGGGAGCAGGCGATCAAGGCGCTGAACGACGCCAAGCTCAAACTCGGCAGCCAGACGGAGATCGACTCCCCGGGAGCCGCGCCGAAGACGATCGTCCAGCAGCAGTACCCGGCGGGCGAGCAGCTCGCGGTGGGCACGACGGTCAACGTCCAGATCGCCAAGGCCTCGCAGCAGACCCAGGTCCCGCAGCTGATCGGCAAGACGGTCGCCCAGGCCAAGGCGGACCTCGCGAGCCGGGGCCTGAGCCTCCAGGTCATCGCGGGCTCGACGGACGACAAGGCGGTCATCGTGGCGACCGATCCCCCGGCGGGCACCCCCGTCGAAGGGGGCCGGGTCATCAACGTCCAGACACTGGGCGGCCAGCAGAACGGCGGCAACGACGGCGGGACGCTCTTCGGCGGCCTGTCGGGCGGCGGGCGGCGCTAGTCGGCGCTCCTTCCCGCAGAGACACGGAAAAGCCCCTGTGGGCGGCCTCAGGGCCGCTCACGGGGGCTTTTCCGTGTCAGCCGTCCCAGCCGTCCCAGCGGTGCGTCAGCGCAGCTCCGCCGGGAGGGTCCGCTGCGCGTCCACCTTCTCCGTGCGCACCAGCTCGCCCCACACGATGTACCGGAACTTCGACGTGTACACCGGCGTGCAGGTCGTCAGCGTGATGAAGCGGCCCGGCGCCGTCCGCCCCGACTCCTTCGGGACCGCCGAGATCACGTCCACGTTGTACTTCGACGTCTGGCGCAGCTCCGCGAAGACCTTGTACACGTACCAGGTGTCCCGCGTCTCGAAGACGACCGCGTCCCCGTTCTTCACCTTGTCGATGTTGTGGAACTTGGCGCCGTGCCCGTCCCGGTGCGCCGCGAGGGAGAAGTTCCCCGACGCCTCCCACGGCAGGGCCGCCTTCACGGGGTCCGTGTAGTACCCGGCCACGCCGTCGTCGAGGACGTCCGGCGCCGTGCCCTTCTTGACCAGGACCTCGCCGTTCTTCATCGCCGGTACGTGCAGGAAGCCGATGCCGTCCTTGGTGTCCAGCGCCCCCGGCGCCGCGGACCCGTTCGCCCCCGGGGCCGTCTGCCACTGCTGGCGGATCTCGTTGCCGCGCGCCGCCGCCTGCCGGTCGGCGAGCACGTTCGTCCACCACAGCGAGTACGCGACGAACAGGCCGAGGACGAGGCCCACGGTGATCAGGAACTCGCCCAGCAGGCTCAGGAAGCCGGCGAGCACACTGCGGTTCTGGGGCGGCGACGCGGCACGTGACACTGCTTGTTCGTCCTTACGGGGTGGCCAGCGCGGGCGGAGCACCCTGGCTGCGGGGGCGTTCGTCGGTCATCCTGCCCCATACGATCATCCGGTAGGTGCTGGTGAACTCGGGGGTGCAGGTCGTCAGCGTGATGTACCGGCCCGGGGCGGTGAAACCCGAACCCACCGGCACCGGTTTGATCACCGAGACGTTCGCCGGCGGGGTCTGCGCCAGCGACGAGGTGATCTCGTACGTGTAGTAGGCGTCCCGCGTCTCGACCACGACCGGGTCCCCCGGCACCAGCCGGTTGATGAAGCGGAACGGTTCGCCATGGGTGTTGCGGTGGCCCGCCAGCGCGAAATTGCCCTGCTTGTCGGTCGGCATCGCCGACTTCAGCGCGCCGTCCGCGTAGTGCCCGACCATGCCCTTGTCGAGCACCTTCGGCTTGCTGACGCCCTCGGCCACCGGCACCTTCACGTCCAGCTTCGGGATGTGGAGGATCGCGAAGCCCTCCCCGGGTTCGAACGCCGAGACCTGCGGGGCGGCGGCCCCGCCCGGGTTCCGTTCCCAGTTCTGCCGCAGCGAGCCGGCCGCCCCGTCCGCCGTCCGCTCCGCCAGTACGTTCGTGTACCAGAGCTGGTAGGCGACGAACAGCAGCATCACCAGGCCCAGCGTGATGAACAGCTCACCGGCGAGCCGGCTCGCCACGATCACCGGACCGCCCGACGCGGGCCGCCTGCGCCGACGGCCCCCGCTGCGCCTGCGCGTGCGCCTCGCGGCCTCCTGAGCTGCCCTGCGCCGCGCGGCCCGGCCCTCCGTGGGCGCGGACGGCGCGACCGCGGTCACGCGACGGCCTTGCCCACCACCGGGGCCAGCCCCACCGAGCGCTCGACGGCCCCCGCGTCCCCGCAGCGCACCAGCCAGTTCGCGAGCATCCGGTGGCCCCACTCGGTCAGCACCGACTCGGGGTGGAACTGCACGCCCTCGACGTCGTGCTCCCGGTGCCGCAGCCCCATGATGATCCCGTCCTCGGTGCGCGCGGTGACCTCCAGCACGTCGGGCAGGGTCGCCGGCTCGGCCGCGAGCGAGTGGTAGCGGGTCGCGGTGAACGGCGACGGCAGCCCCTCGAAGACGCCGAGGCCCTCGTGCACCACCGGCGAGGTCTTCCCGTGCAGCAGCTCGGGCGCCCGGTCCACGACGCCGCCGTACGCGACGGCCATGGACTGCATGCCGAGGCACACGCCGAAGACCGGGACGCCGGTGTCGGCGCAGTGGCGGACCATGTCGACGCAGACGCCCGCCTGCTCCGGAGTACCCGGTCCGGGCGACAGCAGCACGCCGTCGAAGCCGTCCTGCGCGTGGGCGAGTTCGACCTCGTCGTTGCGCAGCACCTCGCACTCGGCGCCGAGCTGGTACAGGTACTGGACCAGGTTGAAGACAAAGCTGTCGTAGTTGTCGACAACCAGAATGCGCGCGCTCACGGAGTGGCTCCCGATCCCTCGTCCACCGTTACGTCGTTGAACGGCAGGAGCGGCTCGGCCCACGGGAAGACGTACTGGAAGAGCACGAAGACCACTCCGAGGACCAGTACGAGAGAGATCACCGCGCGAACCCACGCGTTGCCCGGCAGATGCCGCCAGATCCAGCCGTACATGCCGTCTGTTTCCTATCCGTCCACGATCGACCACCGCACCGCGGGGGCGGTACGCGAACAGACTAAAGGCAGCGGCCCGGCCGGGTGGGTCAGCTCGGCAAACCCTCGGGCCGGCCCTGGGCGACCGTACGGGTCTGCGTCAGCTCCGCCCAGACGACCAGGCGGTGGCTGTGGCCCCACTCCGGATCGCAGGTCGTGAGCGTCAGGTACCGCCCGGGCCCGGTGAAGGGGGACCGGCGCGGCACCGGGTCGACCACCCCGGTGTCGGTGGGCACGGTGCGCAGCGGCTCGCTGCGCACCGTGTACGTGTACCAGGCCGTCGCGTCCTTGAGGATCACGGCGTCTCCGGGGCGCAGCTCGGGGAAGTCCTTGAAGGGGTCGCCGTACGTCCTGCGGTGTCCGGCGACCGAGAAGTTCCCGGTGCCGCCGAGGCGGGCGGTGCCCTCGTAGTGGCCGAGGCCCTTCTTCAGCACCTCGGTGGCGGTGCCTTCCAGGACCGGCTTGTTCCAGTCCGGGCCGAAGCGCGGGACGTACATCTCGGCGAAGGCCTGGCCGGGCGCGTATCCGGACCGCTCCTGCGCCGGCTGCCCGGTCTGCGGGGCCGGCGTCGGCTGCTGCGGGGCGGCGGGGGTGGGGGCGGCGGGCGCGGCGGCCGGCGCCGCGGCCCAGCGGTCGCGCATCCGGGCCATCTCCCCGTCCATGGCCCGGTCGGCCTTGACCCCGGTCCACAGCAGTACGTACGCCACGAACAGCACGATCAGCGTGCCCGCCGTCAGGCACACCTCGCTGAACGTCCGCACCACCAGGCGCAGTGCGACGTCACGGCGTACTGCTCGCGGAGGCGGCGTCCAGCGGCTTCGCATAGTGGAGGTCCACTGTGCCGGAGTAGCCGGGGAGTGTCAGCTCCTTGTGCTCGTCCACTTTCCAGCCCAGCCCGTACGCCGACACGTACAGCTGGTAGTTCTGCAGGGCCGGGGAGGCCGCCAGCGCCTTGCGCAGGGCCGCCGGGTCCCCGACCGCGCTCACCTTGTACGGGGGCGAGTAGACGCGGCCCTGGAGGATCAGCGTGTTCCCGACGCAGCGCACCGCGCTGGTGGAGATCAGCCGCTGGTCCATGACCTGGATGCCTTCTGCGCCGCCCTGCCACAGGGCGTTCACGACGGCCTGGAGGTCCTGCTGGTGGATCACCAGGTCGTTGGGCTGCGGCTCGGGCACGTTGGGGATGCGGGCGGTGGCGTTCGGCGGTGCGTCGTTCAGGGTGACCGTGAGCCCCTTGCCGGACAGCGGCTCGGTGCCCGAGGCGGCCCGCAGCGCGGCCAGCTTGGCGTCCTCCGCCTTGGTGCTGCCGTCGTCACGCTCGGCGAGGGTGTCCACCCGGCTGCGGACGGCCGCGGTGCTCTGTTCGAGCAGCGCGTTGTTCTGGCTGCGCTCGTGGATGAGGTCCGAGAGCTTGAGGAGCGACGCGTCCGTCCGGATGTTCGTACCCTTGGAGGTGTTGAAGCTGGTGACGAAGATGAGACCGGCCAGGGCGAAAACGGCGGCCGTCAGCAGCCGGACCGGTCTGGCCCGGCGACGGGGACCCGCGGAGGAGTCGTCGGAATTGCTCAACGTACCCTTCTCCTTCAACGCCACAGGTCCACTACGCTAACGGACGCCCGGGGCAGGCAAGGTCCCCAGCGCATCGACAGGAGAGCCCCTCGTGCCGAAGTCACGTATCCGCAAGAAGGACGACTACACGCCGCCGCCGGCGAAGCAGGCGCAGACGATCAGGCTGACCAACCGCAGCTGGGTCGCCCCGGTCATGCTGGCGTTCTTCCTGATCGGTCTCGCGTGGATCGTCGTCTTCTACGTGACCGAGACCCAGCTGCCGATCGAGGCGCTGGGCAACTGGAACATCGTGGTCGGATTCGGCTTCATCGCGGCGGGATTCGGCGTGTCCACGCAGTGGAAGTGACCGGCCCCCGATCAGGCGCCGCAAGCACAGGCGCACCAGGTCCGGCAAGCTCTCCCCATGAGTTATCCACAGCGTCATCCACACCTGAGGAAAAGACAGAAGATCTGTGGATAACTCTGTGGAGTGTTGACGCCGGTGTGATCAGGTGAGTTCGGCCGTACGCAGCAGGACCACCGCCGCTGCCAGCAGGAACGCCGCCGCGCAGGTCCCCCACTGGATCAGCGTGCGCGTCCTGCCGGCGGCCGGCCCGACCATGCCCAGACCGACCAGCAGGCCGGTCACCAGGCCGCCGATGTGGGCCTGCCAGGACACGGACAGGCTGCCGCCGAAGGGCACGAAGGTCAGCACCAGCATGAGCACGACCATGGTGATCACCGGCCGCATCTCGTAGCGCAGCCGGCGCACCAGCACGACGGTCGCGCCGAGCAGGCCGAAGATCGCGCCGGAGGCGCCGAGGGTCGGCGTGTTCGGCGCCGTCAGCAGATAGACGAGGGCGCTTCCGCCCAGGCCCGACAGCACGTACACGGCGAGGTAGCGGACCCGGCCCAGGGCCGCCTCCAGCGGGCCGCCGATCACCCACAGGGCCAGCATGTTGCCCCCGATGTGCCACCACTCCACATGCAGGAACACCGAGCTCAGCAGCCGGTGGTACTGGCCGGTGGAGACCCCTTCGACGGGGCCGCCGAAGTATTCGACGTACCGCCCGAGCAGCTCCAGCTGCACGACGACCGCCGGCGCCAGCATGCCCACCAGGAACACCGCGGCGTTGATCCCGATGAGGATCTTGGTGACGAGGTGCGGATCGGCGGCGACCACCCCGCCCGCGACGGTGCGCGGCACGCTCGCGGCCGGGGCGTGCCCCGTACCGGAGCCGTCACGGACGCATTCGGGGCACTGGAAGCCGACCGAGGCGCTGATCATGCACTCGGGGCAGATGGGGCGCTCGCAGCGCGTGCAGCGGATCCCCGTGTCGCGGTCCGGGTGGCGGTAGCAGCCCGGCAGACGGTCGGTGTCCATCGGTCCCCTCGATCAGCGGCGGGGCGGGCGGTGCACCCCGCCGGTCGTCCGGCTGTGGCCCCATCGGTTCCCACGCAAGCAGGACGGACGGGCGGGGCGGAAAGGTTCCCGGGGCGGCGCGGGGCGGTCAGCGCTTCTCGACGACGACGGACTGGATGATCACGTCTTCGAGGGGGCGCTCGGTGCGCGGGTTCGTCTTCAGGCCCGCGATGTCGTCCACGACCTTCTGGCTGGCCTTGTCGGTGACCTCGCCGAAGATGGTGTGCTTGCGGGTCAGCCAGGCGGTGGGCGCGACGGTGATGAAGAACTGGGACCCGTTGGTGCCCGGCCCGGCGTTGGCCATGGCGAGCAGGTACGGCTTGGTGAAGGCCAGGTCGGGGTGGAACTCGTCGGCGAACCGGTAGCCGGGGCCGCCGGTGCCGTTGCCGAGCGGGTCGCCGCCCTGGATCATGAAGCCGCTGATGACGCGGTGGAAGACGGTGCCGTCGTACAGCGGATCGGTGGTCTTCTGGCCGTCGGTGGGACGGGTCCATTCGCGGGCGCCCGTGGCCAGCTCCACGAAGTTCTTGACCGTCTTCGGAGCGAAGTTCGCCAGGAGCTCGATCTCGATGTCGCCGTGGTTGGTCTTCAGGGTGGCGTAGAGCTTCTCGGCCACGGATCTGCCTTCCATAGTCATCACTGTCGGTTCCAGATCCTCCCACGGAGCGCTGCGCGGCACAGAAATCCTCCACCCGTATGCCCTGTCACGCATGCCGCCCGACGGTATGGCAGGCATGATCCGACAAAGGGTGGAAAGGTGAACTGTGTCCGCCACCGAGGAGGAGGATCCTGTGACCCGCAAGGACAGCGTGCACCTGGCCGCCGAAAGCGCCAGGGAATCGGCGAGGCACGCAGCGGAAGCGGTGGCGCCGTACGCAGCGGCCGCCAGGGAAGCCGCTGCGCACTACGCGGCCGAGGCGAACGAGCGGCTGGCACCGAAGGTCTCGTACGCGACCGCCGAGGCGGCCCGGCAGGCCCGTACGGCGTACGACGAGCATCTCCACCCGAGGATGAGGGCGGCCCGCACGCACGTGCCCCCGAACGTGGACCGGGCGGCGACGATGGCCGTGCACCACACGCGCCGCGCGGCGCGGCAGGCGGCCGAGTACACGCAGCCGAAGCTGGAGAGCGCCCTGGCCGCGGCCCAGCCGGTGGCCGAGGAGGCCGCGTCCCGGTCGACCGCCGCGCTTGCGGCGCTGCGCGGCCAGGTGTCGGCCAAGGAGATCCAGCGGCTGGTGAAGCGCCACGAGCGGCGGTGCCGGGCCGGCCGGGCGTTCAAGTTCGTCGCGGTGGTCGGAGTACTGGCCGGCGGCGCGTACCTGGCGTGGCGGTGGTGGGACCAGCAGTCGAACCCGGACTGGCTCGTCGAGCCTCCGGCCGCGACCGAGCTCTCGCGCGAGCGCGAGTCGGCCGGCTTCGACGACGAGCTGGCGGCGAAGGAGCGCGAGTCCTCCTCGGACTCGGCGGACGAGTGAGCGGCCCCTGACCGCGGGACGGTTCCCGACCGCGGACGGGGAGAGGGCCCGGATCCGGTGGATCCGGGCCCTCGTCCGTGCCCTCAGACCCTCAGGCCCTCAGGCCCTCAGTTGGGGAGGGTGAGCACCTGGCCGGGGTGGAGCAGTTCGGGGTTCGAGCCGACGACCCCCCGGTTCATGGCGTAGAGCTCGCGCCAGCGGGCCTCGTTACCCAGCTCCAGGCGGGCGATCGAGGAGAGCGAGTCGCCCGACCGCACGGTGTACGAACGCTTCTTGGCCGCCGGCATCGGCTTCGGCGCCGGAGCCGCCGGAACCGCCTTGTGCGCGGCGGACGTGGGCGTCGGGGTGTGCGGCATCGGCTTCGGCGGTGCCGCCGCGGCCATGCGCTCGGCGGCGGTCTTGGTGGCCGAGACGGCTTCGCTGTACTTCGCCGCGTAGTCGGCGGACGCGGCCGCCGCGGCCTTCTCCGCGGCCTCGTGCTTCTTCTTGTCGGACTTGAGGAAGTCGAAGAGTCCCATGGTCTGTACGCCTCCGGCGTGGTGTCGCCCCCTGGCTCGGTGCCTTCCCCCACTGTCGGACAGCCGGGGCCGCCCGGCCCTGTGACAGCGCCAACCGGGGGATCCGGGCACGGCCCGCCCTGCTGTTACCGTCAACGGATGCCCGAGCTCGTCTTCCCCTCCTCCCGGCTGCACGCCTCCTGGCTCGAAGCCCGCGGGGAATGGGGCCCCGACGCCCACATGGACGGCGCCGGACTCGGCTCCGACGACGACGTGGACAGCCCCGCGGGCTTCGCCGCCTGGACGGAGCGGCTGCGCGGGTACGGGGACCGGACCCTCCCCGTCGAGCAGGGCCGCGTGCACGCCACGTACTGGTGGATCGCCGAGGAAGACACCTATCTGGGCGCCATCGACCTGCGCCACTACCTGAACGGCTTCCTCCTCGACGCCTGCGGCCACATCGGATACAGCGTCCGGCCCTCCGCGCGACGGCGCGGGCTGGCCGGCTGGGCGCTCGGCTCGGTCCTGTACGAGGCCCGGCTCCTGGGCATGGACCGGGTACTCCTGACGTGCGACCCCGGCAACACGGGCTCCGTGCGCACGATCGAGCGGGGCGGCGGCGTCCTGGAGGACGTCCGCGACACCCTCATAGGCCCCAAGCGCCGCTACTGGATCGACCTCTAGCCGGGTCGCCACGGGGCGCACCGCACCACGCAAAGAGGCCACCTGACCTGCGTTTCCGCTGGTCAGGTGGCCTCTGGTGCTGTGGAGCTTAGGAGATTCGAACTCCTGACATCTGCCTTGCAAAGGCAGCGCTCTACCAACTGAGCTAAAGCCCCGAAAAGACGGACGCGACCGCCTCCCGTGAAGGTGTGGCCGTTCCGCAGAACAGAGTACCGGGTGTACCCCCGCATCTCGCAAAATTATGGGGGCTCCCGCCACGCGACCACTCTCCGTAAGATGCTCGCGAGGTTCGCACCAGCGAAGTAGGGGAGTAGTAAGAGTGGACGCTGTTCAGCAAGAGGCCACGGCCAGAGCCAGAGAGCTTCAGCGCAGCTGGTACGGGGAGCCCCTGGGCGCTCTCTTCCGCCGGCTCATAGATGACCTCGGCTTGAACCAGGCCCGCCTCGCTGCGGTCCTCGGACTGTCGGCCCCCATGCTGTCCCAGCTGATGAGCGGCCAGCGGGCCAAGATCGGGAACCCGGCCGTGGTGCAGCGCGTCCAGGCCCTCCAGGACCTTGCGGGCCAGGTGGCGGACGGAAGCGTCAGCGCGGCCGAGGCCACCGACCGGATGGACGAGATCAAGAAGACCCAGGGAGGATCCGTCCTCAGCAACAGCGGCCAGACCACCACCGGTTCGGGCGCGCCCACCGTCAAGCGCGTCGTCCGCGAGATCCAGTCGCTGCTGCGCTCGGTCTCCGCGGCCGGCGACATCATCGACGCGGCCGAATCCCTCGCCCCCAGCCATCCCGAACTGGCAGAGTTCCTCCGGGTCTACGGCGCGGGCCGCACCGCCGACGCGGTCACCCATTACGAGGCCCACCAGAACTGACGCGACACCACGCGCACGGGACGCACGCACGAGACGGGGGACGGGCGCAGCGATGGGTGAGATCTTCGCCGGTCGGTACGAGCTGATCGATCCGATCGGGCGCGGTGGCGCGGGCGCCGTGTGGCGGGCCTGGGACCACCGGCGCCGCCGGTACGTCGCCGCGAAGGTCCTCCGGCAGAGCGACGCCCACACCCTGCTCCGGTTCGTCCGGGAGCAGGCCCTGCGCATCGACCACCCGCACGTGCTGGCCCCGGCCAGCTGGGCGGCGGACGACGACAAGGTCCTGTTCACGATGGACCTCGTCGCCGGGGGCTCCCTCGCCCACGTGATCGGGGACTACGGCCCGCTGCCGCCGCGCTTCGTGTGCACGCTGCTCGACCAGCTCCTGTCGGGGCTGGCGGCGGTGCACGCGGAAGGCGTCGTCCACCGCGACATCAAGCCGGCCAACATCCTGATGGAGGCCACCGGATCCGGACGGCCGCACCTGCGGCTGTCCGACTTCGGCATCTCGATGCGCAAGGGCGAGCCGCGCCTCACCGAGACCGACCACGTGGTGGGCACGCCCGGCTACTTCGCCCCGGAACAACTGCTCGGCTCCGAACCCGACTTCCCCGCCGACCTCTTCGCCGTCGGGCTGGTCGCCCTCTACCTCCTGCGGGGCAGCAAGCCCGATTCCCAGGCCCTGGTCGAGCACTTCTTCGCCCACGGCACCCCCGCCGCCCCCGAGGGCGTTCCGGCGCCGCTCTGGGACGTCATCGCGAACCTCCTCCAGCCGGAGCCCCGGAGCCGGTTCAAGACCGCCACAGGGGCCCGCAAGGCCCTTGCCGAGGCCGTGGAGCTGCTTCCGCCGCCCGCTCCGGACGAGGAGCCGGTGGAGGTGTTCGACCAACTCGGCCCGCTCCCGCCCGGTTTCGGGCCCCGGGGGCCGCAGAGCACGGCTGCGGTGACCCCCGAGTCGCCCACCGCGGCGGGGGTACCTGTGCAGGCCCACGAGGCCGCGGCAGCCCCCGTACCGGCCGCCCCGGCGGGCTTCGGGCCGCCGCCGGCCGGGGTGTTCGGACCCTCGGAGACGGGCAGCTTCCACCTCCCGCCGCCGGGGCGCTCCGATGCGCCCGGCACGACCGGAGCCACCGCCACCGCCCTCGCCCAGGAGGCCGCCGCCGCGCCCCGCCCGGCGCCCGTACGGACCGGCGGCATCGCCCCGCCGTCGGCGAGGGTCACCGCCGGGCTCCTCTGCGCCGCGCTGCTGTGCTTCGCGGTGGGTGTCTGGGCCCTGACCCGGATCTAGAACGGCCCTGCGCCGTGCCCCCGCGCCTTACGCCGTGCCCCTACGCCCTCCGCCCGCGCCGGCCCAGCAGCGTCCAGCCGCCCAGTACGAGCAGCAGCACGGTCCCGGTGCCGAAGCCCGCGGCGGCCACCACCCGCATCGCCGAGCGCCCCTCGGCGGCCTCCGCCGCCTCCGGGGCGGTGAGTCCGTCCTCGGCCGCGGCCCGCTCGTCCGCGCCCACCCCGAACCCGGCGGCGGTCAGGCTCTCCTTGTACGCCGGCGCCTTGGCCGGGACGCCGGTGACGTCCATGCGCAGTGTCAGCGGCACGGGGCTCGCGTCCTGCGTGAACTCGGCGACCTTCCCGCCCAGGGTGACCGCGACGTAGTACCAGCCCGCCAGCCGGGCCCCCCGCACCGCGTCGGCGTCCGAGAAGCGGTTCTCGTACGCCACCGGCGCCGTCTTCGGCAGGGTGAGCCCCGCCTGCTTGCCGCCGTACGAGATGTCCTTGTCCTCGACCAGGCCCCGGTACGGGCTGTACAGCGCGACGCTGAGCCCTCCCGAGGCCGAGCCGTACGACTTGGTCATGCTGGCATCGGCGAGCTCGGCGCTGAGCCCCAACTGCTGTCCCCAGTCGAGCGGGACCCGGTAGAAGCGGGTCTGCCCGGGCCGCAGGTCGTCCCGCCAGACCCCGCTGCCCAGCGCCCGGGCGTCGTTGAAGCCGGTGCCCCCGCTGCGCGCCACCGGCTCGCTGCCGGGCAGCGTCGGCGAGGCCGAGGGCCAGACGCTGGGCGCGGTGGTGGGAGCGCTGCCGGTGGTGAGGCCGGGCTCGCGCTGCAGCAGCAGTTCCACCGGCCACGCGCCCGGGTCGGAGCCCTTGGCGGCGGTGCGGGTGACCTTCGCGAAGTAGACGCCGGCTCCCTGGCATTCGGCGTCCTCCTCGAGCCGCCGGACCGCGACCGCGCCGAGGGGGACCGGGCCGTATCCGAAGCCGGCCCGGCCGGGGTTGTTCGGGCAGCGCTCGCCCTCCTTGGACATGATCTCGACCTCCAGGCCGTCGCCGTAGGCGACCTTGGCGCCCTGCGGGGGCTGGAGAACGGCGGAGAAGTACACGCTGGAGGCGTCGTCGAGATTGAGCCGGTAGAAGCGCTCACCCGGGCCGACCGTGTCCGCGTAGGCCTGCCCGGCGGCCACGAGCGGGGCGTCCGCACTGCCGGGCGCGCCCTCGATCCTCTTGGCGCCCGTGGCTCCCTGGTACGCGGGCACCGGCTGCGGGGGCGCCGCGGCGGCGTGCACCGCCCCGGGAAGGCCCCCGGCCAGCCCCAGGGCCGCCGCCCCCACCAGCACCGTCGTCCGTACCCGCCCCATCACGCCACCTCGATTTTGCTAGCGCAAGCCAAATCTTTGCATAACGCAACTTTTCGTCACAGAACAGCACAAAGCCCCGGCAGCAGCGGCAGCCGGGGCTTCATGAGATCAGCTTTGGGTCTCACACACCGGAACCAGAAGGCACGGAGTCAGTTGCCTCCGTCCACAGGTCCTGCTCGGCGCGGTCCGCCTGGATCTGGCGGTACACGAGGAGCCCGCCGATGGCGGCCAGTGCGACCAGGAGCAGCTTCTTCACCGCGCGACCTCGTCTTTCGTTGACGTTGGGGACTTCTGACGGCCAACAATACACACGCACCGATACCGTTCGGTGACCTGGGAAGCCCTCAACCGGCCCTGCGAAGAAGACCCCCAGGCCGGGAGCCTTGGGGTCTTCTTCACTGTGGGGCCAACAGGATTTGAACCTGTGGCCTCATCCTTGTCAGGTCGATGACCTGGGCTACGCGATCTCACACGTTCCGTTTGCTGCCTTGGCCAGCCCGCAGCTGACGTCCGGTGGGGATCGGCGCGGTCCGCCCCTGTGGGTGTCAGCCACTGATGTCGGCTGTCGCATGCGGTCTTGACAGGAGCTAGTCACAGGAATCCGTGTCGGCGCGGCGAACGACGGTCGTTGGCCGGCTCACGACCGAGGCACCTGCCGGTGGGCCGTCGAAGACTCGATGCTCCTTGGGAATGTGGCCGAGCACGTCCGCGAACTCCTGATCGACCTGCCAAAGGACCAGCTCGTAGCGCTGTCCCGCTTGAGTTGCCGAGGCGCCGACTTGGACCTTGCTGATCGACCACTCCTCCTCACCCGGCGGCGGAGCGGGCCGAAGGCAGGAGCGTCGCGCGGAGCGGAGCCGGATGCTTGATGAGGTAGAGAAACCTGTAACAGGTCCCCCGCCGATCCCTCGGCCACGCCGTGACGGTGAGCGCGAAGCCGTGACCCTGCTCGCCGAGCTTCTGGAAGACCCGTTGATCGGCTGATGTCAGCCGTAGATGTCAAAAGACCCCGACCGATACCGGCCGGGGTCTTTTGCACTGGTGGGGCTAACAGGATTTGAACCTGTGGCCTCATCCTTATCAGGGATGCGCTCTAACCAACTGAGCTATAGCCCCATCCGCGCTGCGCGCTGACTCCTGAAGATTAGCGCACAGACGCGGTCGAGCCAAAATCCGTTCCCCGGGGCAGTCCCCGCAGGTCAATCAGCGGTCATTCGTCCTCGGCGAGCGTGAGCTCCACACCGCCGACGAAGCCCGCCGACAAGTTGTAGATGAACGCGCCCAGCGTCGCCAGCGCCGTCGCCAGCACCACGTCGATGACCGCGATCACCGACGTGAAGATCAGAACGCGCGGCAGCGACAGGAACGACTGGAGGTCGAAGCCGTTGCTCTCGTTCGATCCGGTCGCCTCGCTGATGGTGCCGCCGACGGTCGAGAAGACGCCCATGGCGTCCATGACCATCCACAGCACCGCCGCCGCCACGATCGTGCACACGCCGAGCGCGATCGACAGCAGGAAGCTGACCTTCATCACCGACCACGGGTCGGCCTTGGCCACCCGCAGCCGCGCCTTGCGCGTCCTGGGCGTCGTACGGGCCCCCGTACGCGCCTTGCGCTGCGCCCCGGCGTCCCCGGCACCCCGGGGCGCGCCCGGGGCCGCAGGCGCCGCGTACGCCTGCGGCGGGTGGTACGGCTGCTCCGCCGGCCGGGCGGGCGCGGCGGTGGCCGCCGCTGCGGCGGGCGCGGCCGGCGCGGCAGCGCCCGCCCCGGCCGCCGCGGTCTGCTCCGGCTTCGACTTCGACTTCGGCTTGCGGGTGTCCGTCACGGTTCTCCCCCTGCCCTCGGCGGCCCCGGCGCCCCCGTCCGGGGAGTCCGCGGCGGGGCCACGGGTACCGTCCTCCCCAGTCTTGGCCGGTCCGGCGCCCGTGGCTCCACTCACGACTTACTCCTCGTGCTCCCCGGCCGAGGGCTGCGTGCCCTCGGCGGCCTCGGCGGCCTGTCCTTCGGCTGCGTCGGTCTCCTCGACCTCGTCAGCTTCCTGACCGGCCTCGGCGTTACGAGCGATACCGACCACGGCATCGCGCTTGCCCAGGTTGATCAGCTGGACGCCCATGGTGTCACGGCCGGTCTCCCTGACTTCGTTGACTCGCGTACGAATCACACCACCGCCCAGCGTGATGGCGAGAATCTCGTCCGTCTCGTCGACCACGAGCGCCCCGACGAGCGAACCGCGGTCCTCCACGATCTTGGCGGCCTTGATACCCAGACCACCACGGCCCTGGACGCGGTACTCGTCGACCGGCGTCCGCTTGGCGTAACCGCCGTCGGTCGCGGTGAAGACGAACGTACCCGGCCTCACAACGCTCATCGAGAGCAGTTCGTCACCTTCACGGAAACTCATGCCCTTCACGCCCGAGGTGGCGCGGCCCATCGGGCGCAGCGCGTCGTCGGTCGCCGTGAAGCGGATCGACTGCGCCTTCTTGCTGATCAGCAGCAGGTCGTCCTCGGCGGACACCAGCTCGGCGCCGATCAGCTCGTCATCGCCGCCGGCCTCGGTCTCCCGGAGGTTGATGGCGATGACGCCGCCGGAGCGGGGCGAGTCGTAGTCCTTGAGCGCCGTCTTCTTCACCAGGCCGCCCTTGGTGGCCAGGATCAGGTACGGAGCGGCCTCGTAGTCGCGGATCGCGAGGATCTGGGCGATCTTCTCGTCCGGCTGGAAGGCCAGCAGGTTCGCCACGTGCTGCCCGCGGGCGTCGCGGCCGGCGTCCGGCAGCTCGTACGCCTTGGAGCGGTAGACCCGGCCCTTGTTCGTGAAGAACAGCAGCCAGTGGTGCGTGGTGGACACGAAGAAGTGGTCGACCAGGTCGTCCTGCTTCAGCTTCGTGCCGCGCACGCCCTTGCCGCCGCGCTTCTGCGAGCGGTAGTCCTCGGTCTTGGTGCGCTTGACGTAGCCGCCGTGCGTGATCGTGACGACGATGTCCTCTTCGGCGATCAGGTCCTCCATGGACATGTCGCCGTCGAAGGGAACCAGCTTGGAGCGCCGGTCGTCGCCGAACTTCTCGACGAGGGCCGCCAGCTCCTCGCTGACGATCGAGCGCTGCTTCTCCGGCGAGGCCAGGATCGCGTTGTACTCGTTGATCTTCGCCTGCAGCTCGTCGTGCTCGGCGACGATCTTCTGCCGCTCCAGGGCCGCCAGGCGCCGCAGCTGCATCTCGAGGATCGCGTTGGCCTGGATCTCGTCGATCTCCAGCAGGCCCATCAGGCCCTCGCGCGCGATCTCGACGGTGTTGCTGCGCCGGATCAGGGCGATGACCTCGTCGATGGCGTCCAGCGCCTTGAGCAGGCCGCGCAGGATGTGCGCCCGCTCCTCCGCCTTGCGCAGACGGAACTTCGTCCGCCGGACGATGACCTCGATCTGGTGCGTGACCCAGTGGCGGATGAACGCGTCGACCGACAGCGTGCGCGGCACGCCGTCCACCAGCGCCAGCATGTTCGCGCCGAAGTTCGTCTGGAGGTCGGTGTGCTTGTACAGGTTGTTCAGCACGACCTTGGCGACGGCATCGCGCTTGAGCACGATCACCAGGCGCTGGCCCGTCCGCGACGAGGTCTCGTCGCGCACGTCGGCGATGCCGCCGATCTTGCCGTCCTTGACCAGGTCGGCAATCTTCTGTGCCAGGTTGTCCGGGTTCGTCTGGTACGGAAGCTCCGTGACCACCAGGCACTGGCGGTTCTGGATCTCCTCGACCTCGACCACCGCGCGCATCGTGATGGAGCCGCGCCCGGTCCGGTACGCCTCCTCGATGCCCTTGCGGCCCACTACCAGGGCGCCCGACGGGAAGTCAGGTCCCTTGATCCGCTCCAGGAGCGCGTCGAGCAGCTCCTCGTGCGAGGCGTCCGGGTGCTCCAGCGCCCACTGGGCGCCGGCCGCGACCTCGCGCAGGTTGTGCGGCGGGATGTTGGTGGCCATGCCGACCGCGATACCGGCGCTGCCGTTGACCAGCAGGTTCGGGAAGCGGGCCGGCAGGACGGTCGGCTCCTGGTTGCGGCCGTCATAGTTGTCCGTGAAGTCGACGGTCTCCTCGTCGATGTCCCGGAGCATCTCCATGGCCAGCGGCATCAGCTTGCACTCGGTGTAGCGCATCGCGGCCGCCGGGTCGTTGCCCGGAGAGCCGAAGTTGCCGTTGCTGTCCACCAGCGGCATGCGCATCGACCACGGCTGGGCCAGACGCACCAGGGCGTCGTAGATGGAGCTGTCGCCGTGCGGGTGGTACGTGCCCATGACGTCACCGACGACGCGGGCGCACTTGTAGAAGCCCTTCTCGGGCCGGTAGCCGCCGTCGTACATCGCGTACAGCACACGGCGGTGGACCGGCTTGAGGCCGTCCCGTACGTCGGGCAGCGCGCGGGACACGATGACGGACATCGCGTAGTCGAGGTAGGAGCGCTGCATCTCCGTCTCGAGCCCGACGGGCTCGATGCGCACCACGGGCTGCTCCTCCGCGGAATTCTCGGCGGTGGGGGTGGTTTCGTCGGCCATTGCTGGTCAGAAGTCCTTTCAGGCGGCGGTCAGCGGAGGCCGACTCAGATGTCGAGGAACCGAACGTCCTTGGCGTTGCGCTGGATGAAGGAGCGCCGGGCTTCGACGTCCTCACCCATGAGCACCGAGAACAGGTCGTCGGCCTGGGCCGCGTCGTCGAGGGTGACCTGGCCGAGCACGCGGTGGTCCACGTCCATGGTCGTGACGCGCAGCTCCTCGGCGTTCATCTCGCCCAGACCCTTGAAGCGCTGGATCGAGTCTTCCCTGATCCGCTTGCCGTTCTGCTTGCCGAGTTCGACGAGTGCGTCGCGCTCGCGGTCCGAGTACGCGTACTCGAAGTCGTCCCGACCCCACTTGATCTTGTACAGCGGCGGGCGGGACAGGTACACGTGACCCGCCTCGACCAGCGGCCGCATGAAGCGGAAGAGGAAGGTGAGCAGCAGGGTGTTGATGTGCTGGCCGTCGACGTCGGCGTCCGCCATCAGGATGATCTTGTGATAGCGGAGCTTCTCGATGTCGAAGTCCTCGTGCACACCGGTGCCGAAGGCGCTGATCAGCGCCTGGACCTCGGTGTTCTGAAGGATCTTGTCGATACGGGCCTTCTCGACGTTCAGGATCTTGCCGCGGATCGGCAGGATGGCCTGGTACATCGGGTTGCGACCGGACTTCGCGCTGCCGCCGGCGGAGTCACCCTCGACGATGAAGATCTCGCACTTGGTCGGGTCGTTCGACTGGCAGTCGGACAGCTTGCCCGGCAGCGAGGCGCTCTCCAGCAGGCCCTTGCGGCGGGTGAGGTCGCGGGCCTTGCGTGCCGCGACGCGGGCCGTGGCCGCCTGGATCGACTTGCGGATGATGTCCGCGGCCTCGACCGGGTTGCGGTCGAACCAGTCGTTGAGGTGCTCGTGGACGACCTTCTGCACGAAGGTCTTGGCCTCCGTGTTGCCCAGCTTGGTCTTCGTCTGGCCCTCGAACTGCGGCTCGCCCAGCTTCACCGAGATGATCGCCGTCAGACCCTCGCGGATGTCCTCGCCGGCGAGGTTGTCGTCCTTCTCTCGGAGCAGCTTCTTGTCGCGCGCGTAACGGTTCACCAGACCCGTCAGCGCGGCCCGGAAGCCCTCCTCGTGCGTACCGCCCTCGTGCGTGTGGATCGTGTTGGCGAAGGAGTAGACCCCCTCCGTGTACTGCGAGTTCCACTGCATCGCGATCTCGACCGAGAGCATGCGCTCCTTGTCCTCGGCCTCGACGTCGATGACGGTCGGGTGGATGAGCTCGCCCTTGCGCGAGTTCAGGTACTTCACGAAGTCGACGATGCCGCCCTCGTAGTAGTACGTGACGGTGCGCGCGGTCGGCGCGGCCGTGTCCGCCTCGGGGTCGTCCGCACCGACGGTCGCCTTCGCCGACTCGCGCTCGTCGGTCAGCTTCAGGGTCAGGCCCTTGTTGAGGAAGGCCATCTCCTGGAAGCGCCGCGACAGCGTCTCGAAGGAGTACTCGGTCGTCTCGAAGATGTCGCCGTCGGCCCAGAACGTCACCGACGTGCCGTGCTCGTCGGTCTGCTCGTTCTTGGCCAGCGGGGCCGTCGGCACGCCCAGCTTGTAGTCCTGGGTCCAGCGGTGGCCGTCCGTCTTGACCTCGACCGCGACCTTGGTCGACAGGGCGTTCACGACGGAGACGCCGACGCCGTGCAGACCGCCGGAGACGGCGTAGCCGCCACCGCCGAACTTGCCGCCCGCGTGCAGGACCGTCAGAACGACCTCGACGGCCGGCTTCCCTTCGGACGGCACGATGCCGACCGGGATGCCGCGGCCGTTGTCGATCACGCGCACCCCGCCGTCGGCGAGGATCGTGACGTCGATGGTGTCCGCGTGCCCGGCCAGCGCCTCGTCGACCGAGTTGTCTACGACCTCGTAGACGAGGTGGTGCAGACCACGCTCGCCCGTCGAGCCGATGTACATACCCGGCCGCTTGCGGACCGCGTCCAGGCCCTCGAGGACCTGGATCGCGCTGGCGTCGTACGAGGCGGTGACCTCGCCGTTCCCGCCGGCTGTGGACTGGTTGTCGTTGGGGTTGCCGGAATCGGCCACGAAGCGCCCTTTCTGGCACAGCACAGGCCGTACTCCGGGCCAGCAGGCATGCAAGCAGGAGCGGCTGCGTCGATCTGCGTTGTCAGCGTGTATCAGCGAGATCCCGCAAGCGGGCGGGATTCGCTTCAGTCTACCGGTACCACGGACATGAATGGGGGTTTGCCGGTACCTCAGTCCGCATGTGCCGCCCTGAACCTCCTCTCTCCGACTCCCCATATCCGGGAAGGGGCTCAAAGAGGCTCACGCGGGCGTCCAGCGCTTCGGCCTGTCAACCTCCCGCTACCGTGAGGGACGCCACGCGATCCGGGGCTATCCGTACGTGTCCCCCGGGCCCGTGCTGCCCGGCGCGCGCAGCGGCCCGTACCGCTTCGGGCGCCCGCCCGGGCCCTGGACCTTGATCATCCGGACCGTTCCCTGACCCAGGTCCGCGTTGAGCCGCGCCACCAGCTGAGGGGCCAGCAGCTTCAGCTGCGCCGCCCAGGCCGAGGAGTCACAGCGCACGACCAGTTCACGGTCCTCGTACCGGTCCGGTTCACAGTGCGCCGCGATCTCCGGCCCGACGATCTCCGGCCAGCGCTCCATCACGCCCGCGACCGCCATCGGCATCTCCCAGCCGCGCTCGGTGCGCAGCCGGTCCAGCGCCGCCATGAGGGGCATCGGGTCACGGCCGTCCGCTCGGGCGCCCGAGCGCAGGCCGGACCGGTGCCTGTTCTTCCCGCCGGCCGCGTTGCCCCGGGCCCGTGCCTGCTCGCGGGCGGCCGCCAGCGCCTGGCGGGCGAGGTCCACGCCCGAGGGCTCGGGGACCTTCCGGGGTCCGGTCGTACCGGGTTCCTTCTCGTCGTCGCTCACAGCCGGGTCACCTCACCTCCGGACACCGCGAACCGGGTCCCCGCCAGCACCCCCGGAACGTCGTCGTCCACCGCCGCGGTCACCAGTACCTGCTCGCCCGCGGCCACCAGCTCCGCCAGCCGCTCCCGGCGCCGCGCGTCCAGCTCGGCGAACACGTCGTCCAGGATCAGCACCGGCTCGGCGCCCTCCGAGCGCAGCAGCTCGTACGAGGCCAGCCGCAGCGCCAGCGCGTACGACCAGGACTCGCCGTGGCTCGCGTACCCCTTCGCCGGGAGGTCGCCCAGGCGCAGCAGTACGTCGTCCCGGTGCGGGCCGACGAGGGTCACTCCGCGCTCGATCTCCTGCTTGCGCACCTCGGCCAGGGCCGACAGCAGCACCTCGTACAGGGCTTCGCGGGTCCGGACCCCGCCGTCGTCCACGCTCCGGCCGGCCTCGCCGGCGGCCGAGGACTTGTACGCGAGCCCCAGCGGGCCGCCGCCGGGCGCGAGCTGCTCGTACGCCTTGTCCGCGAGCGGCAGCAGCGTCGCGATCAGATCGAGGCGGTGCGCCAGCAGCTCCGCGCCCGTGCGCGCGAGGTGCTGGTCCCAGACGTCGAGGGTGGAGAGGTCCATGGAGCGGCCGCCGTGCCGGCGGGCCATCGCCGCCGACTTCAGCAGGGTGTTGCGCTGTTTGAGCACCCGCTCGTAGTCCGAGCGGACTCCCGCCATCCGCGGCGAGCGGGCGGTGACGAGCTCGTCGAGGAACCGTCGGCGCTCCCCGGGGTCCCCCTTCACGAGGGCCAGGTCCTCCGGCGCGAACAGCACCGTCCGTACGATCCCCAGTACGTCCCGGGGCCTGACCTGCGAGGACCGGTTGATACGGGCGCGGTTGGCGCGCCCCGGGTTCAGCTCCAGCTCGACCAGCTGCTGGCGCTCGCCGTGGATGACGGCCGCGCGGACGACGGCGCGGTCCGCGCCCATCCGGACCAGCGGGGCGTCCGAGGAGACGCGGTGGCTGCCGAGCGTCGCCAGGTACCCGATGGCCTCGACCAGGTTCGTCTTGCCCTGGCCGTTGGGACCCACGAAAGCCGTGACGCCCGGGTCGAGGGGAACCTCGGCCCGGGCGTACGAGCGGAAGTCGGCCAGTGAGAGATGCGAAACATGCATACGGCGCCGACCTCCCCCGGCTTCCTGCTGCTCTGCTCTGTACTGCTGTGGAGCGGTTGTGGACAGGCTGTGGATCAAGCCTTCTCGACCGCGTGGCCACCGAACTGGTTGCGCAGCGCGGCGATCATCTTCATCTGAGGGGAGTCGTCCTGGCGGGACGCGAACCGGGCGAAGAGCGAGGCGGTGATCGCGGGCAGCGGAACGGCGTTGTCGATCGCCGCCTCCACCGTCCACCGGCCCTCGCCCGAGTCCTGCGCGAAGCCGCGCAGCTGCTCCAGGTGCTCGTCCTGGTCGAGGGCGTTGACGGCCAGGTCCAGCAGCCAGGAGCGGATGACGGTGCCTTCCTGCCAGGAGCGGAAGACCTCGCGGACGTCGGTGACCGAGTCCACCTTCTCCAGCAGCTCCCAGCCCTCGGCGTAAGCCTGCATCATGGCGTACTCGATGCCGTTGTGGACCATCTTCGCGAAGTGGCCCGCGCCGACCTTGCCGGCGTGCACGGCGCCGAACTCGCCCTCGGGCTTGAGGGCGTCGAAGACCGGCTTGACCCGGGCGACGTGGTCCTTCTCGCCGCCGTACATGAGCGCGTAGCCGTTCTCCAGGCCCCACACGCCGCCGGAGACACCGCAGTCGACGAAGCCGATGCCCTTGGCGGCCAGCTCCGCGGCGTGCTTCTCGTCGTCGGTCCAGCGCGAGTTGCCGCCGTCGACGACGATGTCGCCGATCGAGAGCAGCTCGGCGAGCTCGTCGACGGTGGACTGCGTCGCCGCACCTGCCGGGACCATCACCCACACGACGCGGGGGGCCTGCAGGCTGTCCACAAGTTCCCGCAGGCTGTGGACATCGGCAAGGTCCGGGTTGCGGTCGTATCCGATGACGGTGTGGCCTGCGCGGCGGATGCGCTCGCGCATGTTGCCGCCCATCTTGCCGAGACCGACGAGACCAAGCTCCATCAGGTGGTTCCTTAAGCGTTGTGGCCGTCTGTGCCGGGTTCCCCGCAATCACCGGGGGCACCCAGGCTCCGAGCCTACGCCGGGCGGTGGCGCCGGGCGCCACGGGCGCTCCAGGGACGGCCGTGCGGGGGCTGACGGCGTCGGGCCCGGCCCCGCGCCTGCGAGACCGGGCCCGACGTACGCCGTGTGTCAGCCGGAGAGGCGCACCGGCATGATCAGGTACTTGTACGCCTCGTCCGCCTCGGCGTCGACCGCCGGACGGCCGCTCAGCAGCGCCGGCTTGGTGGACGTGGTGAAGCTCAGCTGCGCGGCCGGCGAGTCGATCGCGCTCAGGCCGTCCAGCAGGAAGGTCGGGTTGAAGGCGATCGAGATGTCGTCGCCCTCGAGCTTGGCGTCCACACGTTCCACAGCCTGTGCATCGTCGGAGGAGCCCGCCTCCAGGATCAGCACGCCCTGCTCGAAGCTGAGGCGGACCGGGGTGTTGCGCTCGGCGACCAGGGCCACGCGCTTGACGGCCTCGACGAACGGGGCGGTCTCGATGACGGCGATGGAGTTGAACTCCGTCGGGAAGAGCGTGCGGTACTTCGGCAGGTCGCCTTCGAGCAGCCGGGTGGTGGTGCGGCGGCCGGCGCCCTCGAAGCCGATGAGGCCCTCGCCCGCGCCGGAGCCCGACAGCGCCAGGGTGACGGTGTCACCGCTGGTCAGGGACTTGGCCGTGTCCAGGAGCGTCTTCGCGGGCACCAAGGCCACGGCGGAGGCGTCCGGGTTCTCCGGCTTCCACAGGAACTCGCGGACCGCGAAGCGGTAGCGGTCGGTGGAGGCCAGGGTGACGCGGTCGCCCTCGATCTCGATGCGGACACCGGTCAGCACGGGCAGCGTGTCGTCGCGGCCGGCGGCGATGGCGACCTGGGCGGCGGCGGAGGCGAAGACCTCACCGGGCACGGTGCCGGTCGCGGTCGGCATCTGCGGCAGCGCCGGGTACTCCTCCACAGGCAGGGTGTGGAGTGTGAATCGCGAGGAGCCGCAGACCACGGTCGCCCGTACACCGTCTGTGGAAATCTCCACCGGGCGGTTGGGCAGGGCGCGGCAGATGTCGGCGAGCAGCCGGCCGGAGACGAGGACGGTGCCGTCCTCCTCGACGTCGGCCTCGACGGAGACGCGGGCCGAGACCTCGTAGTCGAAGCCGGAGAGGGACAGCATGCCCTCCTCGGCCTTCAGCAGCAGGCCCGCGAGAACGGGCACCGGCGGCCGGGCCGGGAGGCTACGGGCAGCCCAGGCCACCGCCTCCGCGAGTACGTCGCGCTCCACCCGGATCTTCACCGGAACCGCCTCCTGCTGTTGCTCGCTCGTCTGCCGGCCTTCGTTCTCGGCCCGATGCCTCGATGCCCTCGATGGCTCGGAGCCTCGGTGCCGGGCACCAGTCTGACGTACGGCGCCGACAGTCGGTGCTGCCGGAGGTCAAGTCGGGAGCGAGGTGTCGGGGAGGCGTCCCCACCGAGTTGTGCACAGGACCCGCTTGAAAACCGAAACCGGGCTAACTCTCTATGGGGGTAGTAGTAGGGCCTGTGGAAACGGTGGATAAGCCCGTTGTCCCAGGTCAGCCCGCGTTTTTTATCCACCGACCCTGTGGGTGACACCGGTGGACAACACCGTGTGTCTGTGGAGAACAAAAACTTCTGCACAGGCCATCCCCAGATGACCCCGACTACTCCAC
This sequence comes from Streptomyces sp. NPDC059355, assembly GCF_042752335.1. Lineage (NCBI taxonomy): Bacteria > Bacillati > Actinomycetota > Actinomycetes > Kitasatosporales > Streptomycetaceae > Streptomyces > Streptomyces sp. NPDC059355. The sequence goes on from NZ_JBHYXN010000007.1 coordinate 77,050, forward strand.
AGGTGTGTCCCCAGGTTTCCCCCAGTACTCCACAGCCCAAACGTCGTCTTCCGTGTGACGGCTTTCACTCCGGGTGGTGACGGGAGGTGCAATGTTGCCGAACAGTGGACAGCGGTGTGGGTAACTCGCCGGATCCTGTGCACAGAGTGCGGGAACCTGTGGGCCGGTGGTGGACAGAGGAGTGGACGAGCCTGTGGACGAGAGTTCTGTCCACAGGCTGTGGACGGCGCTTGCGCACAAATCCACAGGGGTCTGACCAGTGCTGATGGGGCCTCACCCCGCGGCCCTGTGGACAGATTGTGGGTGACGGAACCTGTCCCCACCCTGTGGACGGAAGAAAGTCGGGGAATCTGTGGATGAGTTGCTCCACAGGGGGCGTATTCGAACAGACCAGGGGCGCGCGGACGAAGAAGGGCGCCCCCGAAGTACCCCGGGAGCGCCCTCTGAAAGCGTTTGGAGAGGCCCGGCGGGGCCCGCCGGCAGGGCCGAGAGGCCCCTCGCTCAGCCGTTCTTGATGCGGTTGGTGAGCTCGGTGACCTGGTTGTAGATGGACCGCCGCTCCGCCATCAGGGCCCGGATCTTGCGGTCCGCGTGCATGACCGTGGTGTGGTCGCGGCCGCCGAACTGTGCCCCGATCTTGGGCAGGGAGAGGTCCGTCAGCTCCCGGCACAGGTACATGGCGATCTGCCGGGCGGTGACCAGCACACGGCTGCGCGAGGAGCCGCACAGGTCGTCCACGGTGAGGCCGAAGTAGTCCGCGGTGGCCGCCATGATGTCCGTCGCCGTGATCTCTGGGGCGGAGTCCTCGCCGCCGGGGATCAGGTTCTTGAGGACGTCCTCGGCCAGGCCGAGGTCGACCGGCTGCCGGTTCAGGCTCGCGAAGGCCGTGACCCGGATCAGCGCCCCCTCCAGCTCGCGGATGTTGCGCGAGATGCGGGAGGCGATGAACTCCAGTACCTCCGGCGGGGCGTTGAGCTGCTCCTGTACGGCCTTCTTGCGCAGGATCGCGATACGGGTCTCCAGCTCGGGCGGCTGGACGTCGGTGATCAGGCCCCACTCGAAGCGGTTGCGGAGCCGGTCCTCCAGGGTGACGAGCTGCTTGGGCGGCCGGTCGGAGGACAGCACGATCTGCTTGTTGGCGTTGTGGAGCGTATTGAAGGTGTGGAAGAACTCCTCCTGCGTCGACTCCTTGCTCGCGAGGAACTGGATGTCGTCGACGAGCAGGATGTCCATCTCGCGGTAGCGCTTGCGGAACGCGTCGCCCTTGCCGTCGCGGATCGAGTTGATGAACTCGTTGGTGAACTCCTCGGAGCTCACGTACCGCACCCGGGTGCCGGGGTACAGGCTCCGCGCGTAGTGCCCGATGGCGTGCAGAAGATGCGTTTTGCCCAGGCCCGATTCCCCGTAGATGAAGAGGGGGTTGTAGGCCTTGGCCGGCGCCTCGGCGACGGCCACCGCGGCCGCGTGCGCGAAGCGGTTGGACGCGCCGATGACGAACGTGTCGAACAGGTACTTGGGGTTGAGCCGGGCGGTCGGCTCCAGCGGGCCCGAGGTCGAGCCGCCCGAGGAGGACGGGGGCGGCGCGGGCCGGCCGGGCGCCGGGCGCGGGGCCGGCTGCTCGTACTGCTGCTGCTCGTACTGATGGGACTGCTGGGGCTGGCGGGGCTCGTACTGCTGCTGCTCGTACTGCTGCTGGTCGAAGGAGCCCTGCTCGTACCCGCCGGGGTCGGACTGCTGGAGGTAGCCCGGCTGCGGGGAGGCGTACGGATCCCGCTCGGGGAAGCCGCCGAGGCGCGGCTGCTGCCAGCCGTAGTCGTCCTGCTGGCCGCCGCGGGGCCAGGAGCCGGGCTCGGGGCGCGACTGCTGGTAGTCCGGGTAGGCGGGGCGGGCGGTGGGGAGCTGGTCGTCGGAGGGCCCGCCGGGGCCGTTGTGGCCGCCGCGCTGGTTGCCGTACGGCTCGTACGGCTCGGGGCGCTGCTGGGTGGCCGCGGGCAGGGGCGCGGGCTCGCCGGCGGAGTCGTCCACGGTGATGGCGATGCGGATGGGGCGGCCGCACTCGCGGCTGAGCGCATCGCTGATCAGCGGGGCGAGCCGGCCCTCGAGGACGCGCTTGCCGTATTCGTTGGGGACGGCGAGCAGCGCGGTGTCGGCGACGAGGGCCAGGGGCTGGCAGCGCTCGACCCACTGCTTGTCCTTGGGCTCGATCGCCTGCTGTCCCTCCCCGAGGAGCTTTTCGAGCACCCTTGGCCACACTGCGGCAAGATCGGCAGGTACGTCAGCCACAGAGCACGCTCTCTCACAGGGGTCCCACGAATGTGTGGTTCTTTGGGACGGTCGGGACAAAAAATCCGGGATCAGACAACGGTAGTCAGGCCGACGGGTACGGTTCAAGTCGTTGTCCACAGCCTGTGCACAGTGTGAGGGCACGTCGCCTCGGTTTGACCGGATGGCGTAGCCGCGCGTACCGTAACGAGGTCGAGTTGTCGATGGCTGCTGCCGCCTGCCTACCGATGGGCGAAGATCACCTTTTGTGATCGTTTAGCGGTGCCACTCGGGCGAACACGCGAGTTTCCTCGTGGGCGCACGGTGACAGCCAGGCGATGTCCCGCCACAACGATTCATTCTCTGGAGCCCCCGAGTGAGCAAGCGCACCTTCCAGCCGAACAACCGCCGTCGTGCCAAGACCCACGGCTTCCGTCTCCGGATGCGTACCCGTGCCGGTCGCGCGATCCTCGCGAACCGCCGTGGCAAGGGCCGCGCAGCCCTTTCCGCGTAACAACACGCAGGTCGTGACGTCGTGCTGTCTCCCGAAAATCGGCTGAGGCGGCGTGAGGACTTCGCGAGCGCGGTACGCCGAGGTCGTCGGGCTGGTCGCCCGCTCCTCGTCGTCCACCTACGTACAAGCGGTGCAACGGACCCGCACGAGCCGGGGGAGATCGATCCCTCGACGCGTGCGGGTTTCGTCGTCAGCAAGGCCGTGGGTGTCGCCGTCGTCCGTAACCGGGTGAAGCGCCGTTTGCGCCATCTTGTCCGCGAACGCCTCTCACAGCTGCCCGCCGGTAGCCTGGTGGTGGTGCGGGCATTGCCCGGCGCGGGTGATGCCGGTGCCGACGAACTGGCCCGGGACCTGGATGCCGCTCTGATGCGGCTCCTGGGAGGCGTGGCTCGATGAAGTACCCGCTGCTCGCATTGATCAAGCTGTACCAGTGGACGATCAGTCCGCTGCTCGGGCCGGTGTGCCGTTATTACCCCTCGTGCTCGCACTACGGGTTCACGGCCATCGACCGGCATGGTGCGGTGAAGGGGACGGTTCTGACCGGCTGGCGGATCCTGCGGTGCAATCCGTGGTCCGCCGGTGGTGTCGATCATGTCCCACCCCGTAAACGCCCGCGTTGGCACGAGCAGCTGCGCAGTGCGTTGCGTAGATCTCGCAATGCTCAAGGAGCCTGATTAGTGGACACGATTGCCAGTCTGTTCAGCTTTATCACCACGCCCGTCTCGTGGGTCATCGTCCAGTTCCACAGTCTGTACGGCGCGATCTTCGGCCCGGACAGCGGTTGGGCCTGGGGCCTGTCGATCGTGTCCCTGGTGGTCTTGATCCGTATCTGCTTGATCCCGCTCTTCGTGAAGCAGATCAAAGCGACGCGGGGCATGCAGGCGCTCCAGCCGAAGATGAAGGCGATCCAGGAGCGCTACAAGAACGACAAGCAGCGCCAGTCCGAAGAGATGATGAAGCTGTACAAGGAGACGGGTACCAACCCGCTCTCCTCGTGCCTTCCGATCATCGCGCAGTCGCCGTTCTTCTTCGCGCTGTACCACGTGCTCTCGGCCATCGCCAACGGCAAGACCATCGGCGTGATCAACGAGTCGCTGCTGGAGAGCGCCCGCCAGGCGCACATCTTCGGTGCCCCGCTGGCGGCCAAGTTCACGGACAGCGAGGAGAAGGTCGCCGCGCTCGGCGCCTCTCTGACCGACGTCCGGATCGTGACCGCGGTCATGATCGTCCTGATGTCGCTGTCGCAGTTCTACACCCAGCGTCAGCTGATGCAGAAGAACGTCGACCTCTCGGTGAAGACGCCGTTCATGCAGCAGCAGAAGATGCTGATGTACGTCTTCCCGCTGATCTTCGCCTTCATGGGCATCAACTTCCCCGTCGGTGTCCTCGTCTACTGGCTGACCACCAACGTGTGGACCATGGGCCAGCAGATGTACGTGATCAACCAGAACCCGACCCCCGGCAGCAAGGCCCAGGACCAGTACCTGACCCGTCTGCTGAAGCACGTCACCACGCACGGAGACGTCAAGGGCCGGGGCAAGAAGAAGATCGTCGCGGCGATCGTGGCCAAGGGCCCGGACCGCAACGACAACGAGCGCAAGTTCATCGCGGCTCTCACGAAGCAGGGTCTGGCTGCGCAGGCGGACGGGTCTGTGATCAAGAGCGCCGAGGCCACGGCCGACTCGGACGCTGCGAGCGGCGGTGCCGCCAAGCGGCAGCAGCCGAAGCGGCAGTCGAAGTCGCAGCGCCAGACGCCCCCCAAGCCCTCTTCCAAGAAGTAAGAAGGAGTCCCTCCCGTGACGGAAGGCACCACCACCGCCGCCGCTGAGAGTGGCGACACCCTGACCCGCCTTGAGCAGGAGGGTGAGATCGCGGCCGACTACCTCGAGGGTCTGCTGGACATCGCCGACCTGGACGGGGACATCGACATGGACGTCGAGGCCGACCGGGCCGCGGTGTCGATCGTCAGTGACTCCGCCGGCCGCGATCTCCAGAAGCTCGTGGGCCGCGACGGTGAGGTCCTGGAGGCTCTGCAGGAGCTGACCCGCCTCGCCGTGCACCGCGAGACCGGGGACCGCAGCCGGCTGATGCTGGACATCGCGGGCTTCCGTGCGAAGAAGCGCGAGGAGCTGGCGGCGCTCGGTGCCCAGGCGGCGGCGGACGTGAAGGCATCCGGTGAGCCGCTGAAGCTGGCGCCGATGACCCCCTTCGAGCGCAAGGTCGTCCACGACGCCGTGGCGGCCGCCGGTCTGAAGAGCGAGTCGGAGGGCGAGGAGCCGCAGCGCTTCGTCGTCGTGCTCCCGGCCTGATCGCAAGCCTGAGTGTTCGGCCCCGTCTGTGTCGCAGACGGGGCCGAAGTTTGTCAGCCTGGCAGTGCCGGTCTCGGCGGTGCCAGTTCGAGCAGTGCGTTTTCAACGATCCATGCGGTACGGAAGGACGGTCCCCGTGACGGAGGCAGCGGAGCTTCCCCCGGCGCCTGAAGAGGCGCGCGCGGTGTTCGGCGAGTTTTTCCCGGAAGCTGTGCGGTATGCGGAGCTGCTGGCGGACGCGGGCGTCAAGCGCGGCCTGATCGGCCCGCGCGAGGTGCCGCGGCTCTGGGAGCGGCACCTGCTGAACTGCGCGGTGCTCTCGGAGGTGGTGCCCGAGGGCGTCACCGTCTGCGATGTCGGCTCGGGTGCCGGCCTGCCCGGTATTCCGCTGGCTCTGGTGCGGCGGGATCTGAAGATCACGTTGCTGGAGCCGCTGCTGCGGCGGACGACCTTCCTCCAGGAGGTCGTGGAGCTGCTGGGCCTGGACCACGTCACGGTGGTGCGCGGCCGCGCCGAGGAGATGCTCGGCAAGGTACAGCCGGTGCACGTGGTGACGGCACGGGCCGTGGCTCCGCTGGACCGGCTGGCGGGCTGGGGCGTGCCCCTGCTGCGTCCGTACGGGGAGATGCTGGCACTCAAGGGCGACACCGCCGAGGAGGAGCTGGTGGCGGCCAAGACCGCATTGGCGAAGCTCGGTGTGGTGAAGACCTCGGTGCTGCAGGTGGGCGAAGGTGTGGTGGATCCCCTGTCCACCGTCGTCCGTGTGGAGGTCGGGGAAAGCCCCGGTGGGGTGAGGTTCGCGGCCAAGCGGGCTAAGGCCGCGCGCACCAGCCGGACCCGTCGGCGCCGCTGAATTCCGGGGCATTGAGCCCTATAGGTATGGATTTCGGAGTGTCGTAGCGGCCCGAAGACCCTGTCTGGGCACTGTCCGGGCATCGTGTTTCACGTGAAACATCGCTCTCTGCTGCACGGAATCATCAGCCGCGGCCGTGCGGCCGCGTCCCCCCGTTCCCGTAAGGGCGACGGGGGGACGGAGTTGTCCACAACGGTGGATTCATCCACAGGAGTACGGGCCCCGCTGGTTCGCGACCCGGGTGTCATGGCAGGCTCTGTTCATCGCGAGCCTGATGTGGAGGAGAGTGACACCGTGCGGTCCGACGCCAACCTCGCGGGGCCGATGGCCGACCCGGTCCCCGGTCCCCGCTCTGAATCAGCGGGGGACGATGTTTCACGTGAAACATCGTCGCCTCTTGTAGACAACGACACGCCCATCGGCCGTGCCGCCCAGCTGGCGGTCGAGGCGCTGGGGCGTGCCGGCGCGGGGCTGCCGCGCCCGGCGCAGACCCGGGTCATCGTGGTCGCCAACCAGAAGGGCGGCGTGGGCAAGACCACGACGACCGTGAACCTGGCGGCTTCCTTGGCCCTGCACGGTGCGCGCGTCCTGGTGGTCGACCTCGACCCGCAGGGCAACGCGTCCACGGCGCTCGGTATCGACCACCATGCGGATGTGCCCTCGATCTACGACGTGCTCGTGGACAGCCGGCCGCTGCTGGAGGTCGTCCAGCCGGTGGCGGACGTGGAGGGGCTCTTCTGTGCTCCGGCCACGATCGACCTGGCGGGTGCGGAGATCGAGCTGGTGTCCCTGGTGGCTCGCGAGAGCCGGCTCCAGCGGGCCATCCAGGCGTACGAGCAGCCGCTGGACTACATCCTGATCGACTGCCCGCCCTCGCTGGGACTGCTGACGGTGAACGCACTGGTGGCCGGCGCCGAGGTGCTGATCCCGATCCAGTGCGAGTACTACGCACTGGAGGGTCTGGGGCAGCTGCTGCGCAATGTCGACCTGGTGCGGGCTCACCTGAACCCGTCGCTGCACGTGTCGACGATCCTGCTGACGATGTACGACGGCAGGACCCGGCTGGCTTCGCAGGTGGCGGAGGAGGTGCGCACGCACTTCGGCAAGGAGGTGCTGCGCACGAGCATCCCGCGTTCGGTGCGCATTTCCGAGGCCCCGAGTTACGGCCAGACGGTGCTCACCTACGATCCGGGTTCGAGTGGTTCTCTCTCCTATCTGGAAGCGGCGCGCGAGATCGCGCTGCGGGGGGCCGGAATTTCGTACGACGCCCAGCACGCCCATCTGGGCGCGGGCATGAACAGCACGCAGAGTGTGGCGGAGGGGATCCAGTGAGTGAGCGACGTAGGGGTCTGGGGCGGGGGCTCGGCGCGCTGATCCCCGCCGCTCCCCAGGAGAAGACGCCGCCGGTGATCGGTGCCGGCTCGACGTCTCCGTCGGCGATGCCGACGTTGCCTTCGGAGCGCGGGGTCGCGGCGGCGAAGCTGGCTTCGCTGGCGCAGGCCGATGTTTCACTGGGGGCGCCCCCAGCGGTAGCTGGGGGAGGAACATCGCTTGCGGCGACGACTGCGGTTGCCGTCGCGGATGAGCCGGAGACGGTGGAGCCCGAGGCCAATGTGGTGGCCGGGGCGACGTTCGCCGAGCTCCCGATGGACTCGATCACGCCGAACCCGCGCCAGCCCCGTGAGGTGTTCGACGAGGACGCGCTCGCGGAGCTGGTCACCTCCATCCAGGAGGTGGGTCTGCTTCAGCCGGTGGTCGTGCGGCAGTCGGCTCCGGACCGCTACGAGCTCATCATGGGTGAGCGTCGCTGGCGGGCCTGCCGGGAGGCTGGGCTGGAGCGCATTCCGGCGATCATCCGGGCGACGGACGACGAGAAGCTGCTGCTGGACGCACTGCTGGAGAACCTGCATCGGGCGCAGCTGAACCCCCTGGAGGAGGCGGCCGCGTACGACCAGCTGCTCCAGGACTTCAACTGCACGCACGACCAGCTGGCGGATCGGATCGGGCGTTCGCGTCCGCAGGTGTCCAACACGCTGCGCCTTCTGAAGCTCTCGCCCCCGGTCCAGCGCCGGGTGGCCGCGGGCGTGCTGTCCGCCGGACATGCGCGGGCCCTGCTGTCGGTGGAGCATTCCGAAGCACAGGACAAGCTGGCGCACCGGATCGTGGCCGAGGGACTGTCGGTGCGGGCGGTCGAGGAGATCGTCTCGCTGATGGGCTCCGAGCCCGAGGGGCCCGTGAAGCCGAAGGGGCCGCGGGCCGGTACCCGGGTGGCTCCGGCGCTCAGTGAGCTGGCGACTCGGCTGTCGGACCGGTTCGAGACGCGCGTGAAGGTGGATCTGGGTCAGAAGAAGGGCAAGATCACCGTCGAGTTCGCCTCGATGGAGGATCTGGAGCGGATTCTGGGGACGCTGGCGCCGGGCGAGGGCCGGGTGCTGGAGCAGGGTCTGTCCGGGGAGTGAGTTCCCGGCCGCCGAGGGGCGGATCGTGCCGGTGTGAACCGGCACGATCTGCCCCTTTGCCTTGTCGCGGTTTCGCCCGATTCGGGCTGTGGATACGATGCGCTCATGGGGCGTCGGTTGGTACCACTCACGCTGGACAACCTGCAGGACCTGCCTCGGCGTTGCCGGTCCTGTGTGTTCTGGGAGTTGGATCCCGTCAGCGGTGAGGCCGCAGTGAAGGCGGGGACGCCGGCGCTGGAGAAGGAGGCGTGGATCTCCGCCGTCCTGCTGGAGTGGGGCTCGTGCGGGCGCGTGGTCTACGTGGACGAGATCCCGGTGGGGTTCGTGCTGTACGCGCCACCGGCGTACGTACCGCGGGCCACTTCGTTTCCGACGAGTCCGGTGTCCCCGGACGCGGTGCAGCTGATCACGGCGTGGATCATGCCGGGCTATCAAGGCCAGGGCTTGGGGCGGGTGATGGTCCAAACGGTGGCCAAGGACCTGTTGCGGCGCGGGTTCCGGGCGATAGAGGCGTTCGGGGACGCACGCTGGGAGGGCCCGGCCTGCCTGTTGCCGGCAGACCACCTGCTGGCCGTGGGCTTCAAGACGGTGCGGCCGCATCCTGTCCATCCGCGACTGCGGCTGGAGATGCGCTCGACGCTCTCGTGGAAGGAAGACGTGGAGCTCGCGCTGGACCGGCTGCTCGGCGCGGCACGCAAGGAGCCCGCGCTGCGGCCGCTGTGATGTGCGAACGGGGCCGCCCCTTCGAGGGGGCGGCCCCGTTTCACGTGAAACATCCCCGGCTGTCGCCGGGCGGAGGTTCCAACCGTCAGGCGACGGGCTTGATGGTCACGAAGCCGTCGAGGTCACGCAGGATGGCGGCCTTCGGCTTGGCGCCGACGATGGTCTTGACGACCTCGCCGCCCTTGTAGACGTTCAGGGTCGGGATGGACATGACTCCGTACTTGGCGGCCGTGTCCGGGTTCTGGTCGATGTTGAGCTTGACGATCTCGATCTCGTCGCCGTACTCGGCCGCGATGGCCTCCAGGGACGGGGCGATCTGGCGGCACGGGCCGCACCACTCGGCCCAGAAGTCCACCAGGACGGGCTTGTCGCTGCTCAGGACTGCGGCGTCGAAGTCGGCGTCGGTCACGCTCTTGAGGGCCACTGCGGCCTCCTAGTTCTTTCCTGCGGGGTGTGGGGTGTGAAAGTGGGCGAAGGTCAGACCGTCGCGTGCGCCTTCTCGGCGTCCGCGAGGGCGGAGAGGAAGCGCTCGGCGTCCAGGGCCGCGGAGCAGCCGGTGCCCGCGGCGGTGATGGCCTGACGGTACGTGTGGTCCACGACGTCTCCCGCGCCGAACACGCCAGTGAGGTTGGTCCGCGTCGAGGGGGCGTCGACCTTGAGGTAGCCCTCCCCGTCGAGCTCCAGCTGGTCCTTGAACAGCTCGGTGCGCGGGTCGTGGCCAACAGCGATGAACAGGCCCGTCACGGGGAGCTCGGAGGTCTCACCGGTCTTGGTGTTGCGCAGGGTGAGACCGGAGAGCTTCTGCTCGCCGTGGATCTCCGCGACCTCGCTGTCCCAGGCGAACTTGATCTTCGGGTCGGCGAAGGCGCGGTCCTGCATGGCCTTGGAGGCACGCAGGCTGTCACGGCGGTGCACGATGGTGACGGACTTGGCGAAGCGCGAGAGGAAGGTGGCCTCCTCGATGGCGGTGTCGCCACCACCGACGACGGCGATGTCCTGGTCCTTGAAGAAGAACCCGTCACAGGTGGCGCACCAGGAGACACCGCGGCCCGACAGGGCGTCCTCGTTGGGGAGCCCGAGCTTGCGGTGCTGGGAGCCGGTGGTGACGATCACGGCCTTGGCGCGGTGCACGGTACCGGCGGTGTCGGTGACCGTCTTGATGTCACCGGTGAGGTCCACGGACACGACGTCGTCGGGGACGAGCTCGGCGCCGAAGCGCTCGGCCTGGCCGCGCATGTTGTCCATGAGGTCCGGACCCATGATGCCGTCCTGGAAGCCGGGGAAGTTCTCGACCTCGGTGGTGTTCATCAGCGCGCCACCTGCGGTGACCGCGCCTTCGAAGACCAGCGGCTTGAGCGAAGCGCGTGCGGTGTACAGGGCGGCGGTGTAGCCGGCCGGCCCGGAACCGATGATGATCACGTTTCGTACGTCGCTCACGGGTTTCTTCCTCGTCTCTGTGGACTGCACGCTGCTGCCGGAGGGGCCGGTGTGTTGTCTCACCCCACCCAACGGATCCTACGGCGCATGCATTCCCGACCCGCTCCCTCGCGGTCCCGAAGGTGTCAGCTTCGAGGATATGTACTGGTCAGCAATGGTTTGTCAGATCCGGCAGACGGGGTCTTCGTGCACTCGGCACCCACCAGATAGGCATCCACACGGGCTGAGTCGCCGGGGTGCGGCAGGACGAGGAGGTAAGCCTCGGTGCCCTGGTAGCTGCCCAGTTCGGCCGCGAGCGGGGTGTCGGTGCGACCGGTGGCGTGCTGGACACAGGCCGGCACGGAGGAGGCGGTCGTGCGGTTGCCGTCGCCCGGGGCCAGGTCCGGTGGGGGCGTGGTGCTCTTCTCCAATCCGTAGGTGTTGTTCTGCTGTTCCTCCTGCGGAGCGGTCTTCGCCCCCGGTCCGGAGGCCAGGAGTCGGCGCACGTTGTCTTGGAGGCCCTGCGCGGTGTACGTCCCGTCGGCGGGGGCCGCGGCTGCCGTGCTCGTCGCGGATCTGCGGGCGGCGGTGTCCGGGGAGCCGGTCCCGAGCAGGTTGGCGGCGAGGAAGATGCCGAGGGCGCAGGCGGCCGCTCCGGACAGGCCGGCGATGACGGCGATCCGGCGACGGGCGCGACGGCGCCCGGGACCGGTTGCTCCGGCCGGGTGACCGGCGGGTCGCCCGGTACCCGGACCCGAAGGTGCGGCAGGCGATGTTTCACGTGAAACATCGGAGGCCGGGGCGGTCTCCGCCCTGGGCGCGGTGGAGTCGAGGAGGGCTTCGGCGGCGAGGGCCGCGTCGATGCGGCCGGCGATGTCGGAGGGCATCCTGGGCGGCCCCGGCAGCGTGCCGAGGAGTCCCCGGATCTCCTCCAGGGAGGCGAGGACGTCCGCGCACAGGGGGCAGTCGCCCAGATGGCGGCGTACCTCCCCGGCTCTGACCGGGGAGAGGAGCCCTTCGGTCAGGTCGGAGATCTCCGAGACGTCAGGGTGCCGGATCGTGCCGGTTGTGGGAGTCACGTTCGTCCACCTCCGCCCTTCACCGTGTCTGCGTCTGGGGCTGGCTGACTGGGGTCTGCCGCTGGTGGGACGGCTGTCCCCGGCGTCCGGTTCCTTCCCCGCTCGGCGGCGGTGTTATCCCCGGCATTCGAGCGCAGATGGGTGAGCATCGGGAGGAGCTTCGCCCGGCCGCGCGCACACCGGCTCTTCACGGTGCCGGTGGGGACGTCGAGGATACGGGCGGCCTCGGCGACGGGGTATCCCTGCATGTCGACGAGGACCAGGACGGCCCGCTGCTCGGCCGGGAGCGTGCTGAGAGCGGCCAGGAGCTGCCGATGGAGGTCTTGGCGCTCCGCCGGTGCCTCGGCGGACTCGTGGGGCTCCAGGAGGCGCTCCAGGCGCTCCGTGTCGTCCAGTGGCGAGGTCTTGCGGGAGGCGGCTTTGCGGGCCCGGTCGAGGCAGGCATTGACGGTGATGCGGTGCAGCCAGGTGGTGACGGCCGATTCGCCGCGGAACGTGTGGGCGGCCCGGTAGGCGGAGACGAGGGCGTCCTGCACGGCGTCGGCGGCTTCCTCGCGGTCGCCGAGGGTGCGCAGGGCCACGGCCCACAGCCGATCGCGGTGCCGCCGGACGAGTTCCCCGAAGGCATCGGGATCACCGGCGGTGTGCAGCGCCAGCAGCTCCTGGTCGCTCCGGTCGTCTCCCGTTGCTGAGTGCATCACACCTCCCCTCCGGAAGGGAGCGTACGGGTCGGGCGGGACGAATACGAGGGACCGCTGCCCAGTTGGCGCAGCGGTCCCGTATCCGTGGCGGCCCGGTCCTACTCGGCCGTGCCGAGCACCTTGATCTCGTTGATGCCACCCCGGTAGCCGCCGTTCGAGTCGGCGGGCAGCGAGGTGATGTGGATCACCAGGTAGCGGGTCTTCAGCGGGGTCTCCAGGGTGGTCTTGAGGTTCTTCCCCGCGGTGGTCAGCTTGACGACCTCGTGGGAGAAGTCCGAGAGGGAACGGGGCTGATTGGCCTCCGGAGAGGCGGCCCGAACCTCGACCTTCTGCCCGGCCGCGTACATGTCGACGTCGAGACCGGCCACCTCCTGGACGCTGCCGAGGTCGACGACGATGCCGCTGCCGTCGTCGTAGCTGTCCAGGTTGCCGAAGTTGGCGTAGCCGTAGAACACCTTGGTGATCCAGGCGGAGTCGCCGTTCTTGTCGGTGGCCTTGTCCGCGTCCTCCGGCTTGATCGGATCCTTGCCGAAGGTGGTGGCGTTGGCGATCTGCAGGGGCTTGCCCGGGTTGTTCGGCTTGGCCGACTTGGAGCTCTCGTCGGGCTTGGGCTGCTGGTTGGAGCCGTTGCTGCCGGTGTCGCCCTTGACGCGTTCCAGGAGCGTGTCGGCGAGCTGCCAGCTGCCCAGGCCGAGCGCGGCGATGAGCAGGGCGGCCACACCCCATTTCAGGACGCGACCGGTGCGGCTCTGCAGCGGGGGCGGCGGCGGGATGGCCATGGTATGGCTGCCCGGTCCGCCGGGGTGCGGCTGTGGGCGGCCGTAGTTGCCCTGCTGGTAGGTGGTGTGCTGGTACTCCGGCGGAGCGGTGAAAGCGGGCTCCGGCGGCCGGATGCGCGGCATCGCGGCGACGGCCTTCGCCAGTTCCTCCGGGGTGGTGCAGGGCGGCTCCTGCCGGGAGGCGGTGGCCCCGTCGTTGGCGAGGGCGCGCATGGCGAGCTCCCCCAGCCCCCGGTGCACTCCGGCACGGACCTGGTCGGGCGCGATCAGGCCGACGCCCTTGGGCAGGCCGGTCAGGCCGTACGCGTCGTTCTCGTACGGCCAGCGCTGCGTCAGGGCGGCGTACAGGAGTGCGCCGACGGCCTCGGTGTCCGCGCGCTGCGGGGTGTCGCTGGTGATGCCGCGCAGGGCGGCGTTCACGGCGAGCCCGCGGATGCGGTACTGGCCTGTGGAGGTCCGCAGTATGGCGCTGGGCGTCAGCCGCAGGTGGGCCAGGCCTTCGCGGTGCGCGGCGGCCATCGCCTGGGAGACCTGGGTGACGAGCTGGTAGGCCTCGTGGGGCTCCAGGGGGCCCGAGGCGAGGATCGCGGTCAGCTCGGTGGCGTCGGGCAGCCACTCGTGGACGACGTAGACGAGGTCGTTCTCCTCGACGGCGTCGAGGACGTGGACGAACCTCGGGTCGCCGAGCAGCGCGGAGGAGCGGGCCGCGGCCAGGACGGCGCGGGCCCGGGGATGGTCGGCGGGCAGTAGGTGGACGCCCACGGCACGGCGCAGCTTCTCGTCCATGGCGCGCCAGCTGCTGAATCCGTCCAGACGGGTGACGCACTCTTCGAGGCGGTAGCGCCTGGCGAGCTTGTGGCCGCTGTGGAGTTCGGGGGCGGCAGCAGGAGCCGCTTTCCTGCGTTCGCCGTCCTTTTCGGGCATGGGTCCGTCCGCGGCTCGTCCGTTCTGGGTGTCCACCCCGTCGGCCGTGGCCTTTGCCGCATCTGCGGCCGGCGGCTCGTCGCCGCCGTTGTCGGCCACGTCGACGGCAGCCGTGCTACGTTCCGCCACCGTCGTTCCTGCCTCCCCATCCGTTACGCGCTGTCGGCCAGTCTGCGAAGCCATGCCAATTGTGCCCACAGTCCGGCGCTATGCACGACACGCGAAGGGGTCCGACGGTTGTGCGCATCAGCGACCCAAGCGGCCGCGGACCATTCCGACCATGGCGTTGAGCTCTTCGATGCGCATCCGCTTGGCCGCCACGAGGAACACGGCGGCCAGTGCGACACCGCCGGCGGCCAACGCGGCGAGGGAGCCGGTGACTCCGCTGCCGAGCCACTGGGTGACCGCGTAGGCGGCGGCGCCGCCCACGGCTGCCGCGGGGACGCAGGCGCCGGTGAGGCGGGCGTAGGTGCGCATCACGTGGGCGCCGTCGAGGTCGCCGCCCAGCCGGGTGCGCAGCCGCCGCCAGGCGACGCCCACGCCGACCGTGTAGCCGAGCCCGTAGGCGGCGGCCATGCCGACGACGGCCCAGCGCGCGGGGAGCACGAAGAACGCGGCGGTGGAGACGGTCGCGTTGACGCCGGCGACGATCACCGTGTTGTAGAAGGGCGTCCGGGTGTCCTCGTAGGCGTAGAACCCGCGCAGGACGACGTACTGGACGGAGTACGGGATGAGTCCGAGGCCGAAGGCCATCAGGACGTAGCCGATGTTCTGGGCGCCGGATCCGGAACCGGCGTACAGCAGCGTGGCCATGGGGACGCCGAGGGCGAGGAACGCGAAGGCGCAGGGCACGATCGCGACGGCCGAGGTGCGCAGCCCGTACGAGATGTCGTCGCGGACGGCGGCGGCGTCCCCGTCGTGGGCCGAGCGGGAGATGCGCGGCAGCACGGCCGTCATGACGGAGACGGTGATGATGGCCTGCGGCATCTGCCACAGCAGCAGTGCGTAGTTGTAGGCGGTGATGCCGGTGCCGGGGTGGCCCTGCTTCTCCGCCACGGATCCGGCCCAGGTGGCGAGCTGCGTCACGACGACGAGGCCGATCTGGTTGGCCAGGACGAAGAAGAACGTCCACTTGGCCAGGCGGGCGGCCTTGCCGAGGCCGTGGCCCCGCCAGTCGAAGCGCAGGCGCGGCCTGAAGCCGGCGTCGCGCAGGTAGGGCAGCATCGCGAGGGCCTGGACGGTGAGGCCCAGGAGGGTGCCGAGGCCCAGCAGGCGGACGCCTTCGGGGGTGACGGTGGTCGCGCTGACCCCGGAGGTCGTGAAGCCGCCGAAGGCCCAGATGAAGGCGCCGAACGTGGCGATGACGACGATGTTGTTGAGGACGGGGGTCCACATCATCGCGCCGAACCGGCCGCGCGCGTTGAGGATCTGACCGAGGACCACGTGCACGCCCATGAAGAACATGGTCGGCAGGCAGTAGCGGGCGAAGGCGACCGCGACGTCCATCTGCTGGGGGTCGGACGCGAGCTTCGGCGACATCATCGTGATGAACACCGGCGCTGCGAGGACGCAGATCGTGGTGATGGCGGCCAGCAGCACGACGACGAGCGTCAGGAGGCGGTTGGCGTAGGCCTCGCCCCCGTCGTCGTCCTGCTTCATGGCCCGTACCAGCTGCGGGATGAAGACCGCGTTGAGTGCGCCGCCGCCGACCAGCACGTAGATCATCGTCGGCAGGGTGTTGGCGATCTGGTACGTGTCGTTGAACGTGCCGACGCCGATGGCACCGGCGATGACGAGGGTCCGCAGGAAGCCGGTGATGCGGGAGACGATCGTGCCGGCGGCCATCAGGGCGCTGGACTTGAGGAGGCTGGAGGCGCGGCCGGCGGGCTTGCTCGGCGCCGGGGCGGCGACGGGGACGTCCTCCGCCGGCGTGCCGGGCGTGCCCTGCTGGTCCCGGTAGAGGTGCGCGAAGGCGTCCGGCTCGGGCTTCTCGTCCGCCGCCTGGGTGACCAGGGAGTCCACGCCGACGAACTGGGTGGTCGTCGCGTGGTCGCCGTAGGGCAGGTGCCGGGAGGGCCCGTCCGGCTCGGGCGGCGGGGTCTGGGCCCAGACGTGCGGGTCGGGGGCGTGCACGGGGGCCTGCGGGGCCGCGTAGAGCGGTCCGGGCTCCTGGTAGGTGCCGGGCGGCGGCGGAGGGTGCGAGGCCCGGTCGTAGAGGACCTCGGCCACGGGATCCTGGGCCGACAGGTCCTGGGACCGGTACGGGTCGTGGTCGTAGGCGTCCTGGACGTACGGGTCACGGTCCGGCGCGGGCGCAGGCGCGGGGACCTGCCCGGCCACCGGGGTGCCCGGGGCAGCGCCCTGGTAGGGCGCGGGCCCACCAGTGCCCTGCGCGCGGTCACCGTCGTACGGCGCGTTCATCGAAACCCCACCTCATCGTCCCCAGGCCGACCGGCCACGGCATCGCTCAACGGTCCACTGTCTCACCCGTGCCGGACGGCCCGGTGCTTTGCGGTCCGGTGTCCGGGGTCTCGTCACTCGGCTGCGTGCTCTCGTCGGCGGCCGCACGGGCCGCGACGCGCTTGCGGCTGGCGTACATCTTGATGCCTGCCAGAACGAGGAGGAGAACGCCGCCCGCGATGACGAGCATGACGGTCGGAGTGATCTCGGTGGCCTCCACGGTGAACTTGCGTGCCTTTCCATAGGGCACGCCGTCCGTGGTGAAGAGCTGCGCGGTGACCTCGACGGGGCCGCTCGCGGTGGCGTTGGCGGTGAATTTGACCGTCTGGCTGTGTCCGCCCGTGACGGTCACTTCCTGTTCGGCCTGGCCGCTGTCCCCGAACATCAGGCGGGTCGGGTTGGCGGACTTCACGCGCAGGACGAGGTTGTGCACGTCCTGGACGAGGCTGTTCTGGACGCTGACCGGGATGGTCGCGCTGTGTCCGGACAGGGTGGCGTCGGACTTGGGGACGACCTTGACCTTCTCGGTGAGACCGAGCAGGTACTCCTGCACCTGCTCCCGGTAGAGCCGCGCCTCCTCGGGGCGGCCGCGCCAGGAGGTGGACATCTCGCGGTTGGTGGCGTTGCCGAAGGGGATCTCCACGCGGTCGGGCGCGCTGAGGATCACCTTGAAGTGGTCCAGGGTGTTCTGGGTGGTGCGGATCTTCTCGAAGGCGGAGACCGGGAGCTCCGTCTTGCGCAGCGTCTCGGGGTACTGGCCGGCGCCCGGGACCTGGGTGTTGACGCCCGGGTCGGGCTTGGCCGCGGCCGCGGTGTCGAGGTCCGCCGGCTGGGTCCAGCGGCCTGCCTGCAGGCCCCGTACGGCGGCCGCCATCGACTGCGCCTGGCTGGTGGACGGCATCCGCTGCGGGGTGACGACGAAGCTGCGCTGGTTGTCGGTCTTCTGCAGGTTCAGGGCGAGGCTCTGGGCGAGGAACCGCTGCACGGCCAGCGTGGCGTTCCCGGCGTTCAGCATGTCGCCCTGGAAGGCGGTGGACAGGTCGGCGTCGGCGACGACGGCCGTGGCGCCCGCGCCGATGGGACGGGCCGCGGAGGGCGTGTAGCCGAGGGCGCCGGTCTCCTGGAGGCTGTCGCTGCGCGTCAGGACGTTGTGGGCGCCCGCCGAGGTCGCCACGTTGACGATGGACGGGTCGATGGTCCCGTCTACGGGCCAGGAGAAGTCGGTGGACGGGGTGACGTGCAGGACGGTCTCCACGGCCTGCTTCGCCTTGTCGGTGGCCGGCCGCAGCTGGCCGAGGGTGCCCGAGACGTCCTTGCCCTGGTGGGCGAGGGAGGCGATGTCGGGGTCGGCGAACGGCAGCGCGACGATCTTCTTGCCCTGGACCGCGGCCTCCAGGGCGCTCAGCCACTGCTCGGCGACGGCCTTGTTCTTGCCCTGGACGATCCGGCCGTCCGGCGTGCGGTACCGGTAGCCCTTGGTCATGGCGTCGACCGTGTACAGCAGGTCGGGGTCGATGACCCAGGTGACGGGCAGGTCCTTGCCGAGGGTGACCATCTGCTGGAGGCGCCCGCCGGACTTGAGCTCATCGGCGAGGGAGTCGTCGAGGAAGACGGGGGTCTGCAGCTCGTCCGAGCCGGTCTCCGCCGTCACGTGCGTGGTGGAGATCAGCGGCCACAGGTACGTGAGCTGAGAGCGCTTGGCGGCGGCTTCGGGCTGCCAGGGGAGGAAGGTCCTCTTGATGCCGAGCACCTGCTCGTACTGGCGGCTCTCGGTTTCCCCGGACAGCGAGACGCCGAGCTGGTAGACGCCGTCCTTGTCCAGCTCCAGCTTGTTCACCGGGATCGTGAGGGTGAAGTCCTGCTTGACCTTGGACGGCAACGAGGGGATCTTCACGGCGTAGGCCGGGTCGATCTCGCCGGGATCCGTGCCGGCCCGGAACCCGGCGCGCTCCGCCGCTTCGTCGATCGAGGCCCGGTCGCCCAGGGCGGGCCCGACCCGCAGCCCCACGTGCGCGCCCGTGATCGTCTCTCGGCCGTTGTTGACCACGCTGCCGGAGATGGTGAGCGTGTCGCCCTTGACCGGGGCCGCGGGAGCCATACCGTCCAGCTGTACGTCGACGGTGCCCGCCTCGGCGGCCTGGGCGGCCTGTGGGGCGGGCGAGTAGACCAGAGCGGCGAGCACGGGGGTCCCGGCCAGCAGAACGACTGCGCGGCGCAGCCAGCGGCGCCGGGCAGGTGCGAGGGGTGCCCCCTGGATGTCTGCCGCCTCGGCCACGCGCTAGCCCGTCCCTCGAAGTGTCAGTGGTCGTCGTTCGTGCGTCCACGAATGGTAACGAGGTGCGCTGTGCGCGAGTGCCGCGCCTTGCTCCACATGATCGGGGGCGCCCCGGCGGCGCCGCACGCCGGGGCGCCCACAAACAGGGAAGCCCTCGCCGGGCGGGGCACGTACCCTTTTCTGTTGTGCCGAACGCCAACGAAGACAACCCCAGTGCCCTGAGTCAGGTGCAGCGCCGCGCGGTCAGTGAACTGCTGCGGGTCGCCCCTGTCGCCGACGAGCTCGGCCGCCGGTTCCAAGAGGCCGGCTTCCGCCTTGCCCTGGTCGGCGGGTCCGTACGCGATGCGCTGCTCGGGCGTCTCGGCAACGACCTCGACTTCACCACCGACGCCCGCCCCGAGGCCGTCCTGAAGATCGTCCGGCCGTGGGCCGACTCGGTCTGGGACGTCGGCATCGCCTTCGGCACCGTCGGAGCCCAGAAAGAGGGCTTCCAGATCGAGGTGACCACGTACCGCTCGGAGTCGTACGACCGCACCTCGCGCAAGCCGGAGGTCTCCTACGGGGACTCGATCGAGGAGGATCTGGTCCGCCGGGACTTCACCGTGAACGCGATGGCCGTTGCGCTCCCCGAGAAGGAGTTCGTGGACCCCCACGGGGGCCTGGAAGACCTCCAGGCGGGCGTTCTGCGCACCCCCGGCACTCCGGAGGACTCCTTCTCCGACGACCCGCTGCGGATGCTGCGCGCGGCGCGCTTCGCCGCGCAGCTCGACTTCGAGGTCGCCCCCGAGGTCGTGGCGGCGATGACGGCGATGTCGGACCGGATCGAGATCGTCTCGGCGGAGCGGGTGCAGGGCGAGCTGAACAAGCTGCTGCTGTCCGCGCACCCTCGCAAGGGTCTGGGCCTGCTCGCCGACACCGGGCTGGCCGACCACGTGCTGCCCGAGCTGCCCGCCCTGCGGCTGGAGAGTGACGAGCACCACCGGCACAAGGACGTCTACGACCACTCGCTGATCGTGTTGGAGCAGGCCATCGCGCTGGAGCACGACGGCCCGGACCTGGTGCTGCGGCTTGCGGCCCTGCTGCACGACATCGGCAAGCCGCGCACCCGCCGGTTCGAGAGCGACGGCCGGGTCTCCTTCCACCACCACGAGGTGGTGGGCGCGAAGATGACCAAGAAGCGCATGACCGCGCTGAAGTACTCCAACGACATGGTCAAGGACGTGTCCCGGCTGGTGGAGCTGCACCTGCGCTTCCACGGCTACGGGGACGGCGAGTGGACCGACTCCGCGGTGCGGCGCTACGTCCGCGACGCCGGCCCGCTCCTGGACCGCCTGCACAAGCTCACCCGGTCCGACTGCACCACGCGCAACAAGCGCAAGGCCAATGCCCTCTCCCGCACCTACGACGGCCTGGAGGAGCGCATCGCGCAGCTTCAGGAGCAGGAGGAGCTCGACGCCATCAGGCCCGACCTGGACGGCAACGAGATCATGCAGGTCCTGGGCGTCGGTCCCGGGCCGGTGATCGGCAAGGCCTACGGGTTCCTGCTGGAGCTGCGGCTGGAGAACGGTCCGATGGAGCGCGACGCCGCGGTCGCCGCCCTCAAGGAGTGGTGGGCGGCTCAAGCATGATCCGCGGTCGGGCGGGGGGGTGGTTCCGGGCGAGACGCCCCCGCGGCCACCCGGGGACCGGGGCGAGGGCGGCCCCCCCCCCCCCAAC
>NZ_JBHYXN010000007.1:97529-240830 GCF_042752335.1 Streptomyces sp. NPDC059355
ACACGGGTCCTTGGCCGGGCGCCGCCGCGCGCGCCCCCCCATGGTTGTGGGGGGGGCCACCCCCTTTAACGGGGGGCCGCGGGTCCTCTTTACCCCGTTAAACTTCCACCCGGCCGACGCGTCTGCCGCGTCACGACTGCGCTCCCCGACGCCTCAGGTAGACCGCTGTCACGGCGTAGAGGGCGGCCACGCTCACGATCAGCGTGACGGACCGCCCGTCCGGGGGGAGCATCAGGGCGGCCACGGCCGCCGCACCCACGAACGCGACGTTGAAGAGCACGTCGTAGACGGAGAACACCCGGCCGCGGAAGTCGTCGTCCACATGGGACTGGATGGCAGTGTCGGTGGAAATCTTCGCGCCCTGGGTGGCGAGGCCCAGCACGAAGGCCGCGGCCAGCATCGGTCCGGGTGTGAAGAACAGGCCGAGCGGGGGCACCAGGACGGCTGCCCCGGCGGAGCAGGCCGTGATCCAGCCGCGGGTCCCCAGCCGGCCCACCATCCAGGGGGTGACGACGGCGGCCGCGAAGAACCCGGCCCCGGAGACGCCGACCGCGATGCCCAGCAGGGCGAGGCCGGCGGACTCGCTGTCCGACCAGGAGTACCGGCAGAGCATGAGCAGCGTCACGAACAGGGCCCCGTAGCAGAAGCGCATCAGGGTCATGGCGGTGAGCGTCTGGGCCGCCTCGCGCCGGGAGGCCAGGTGCCGCAGCCCCTCGACCATGCCCCGGACGGTCAGGGCTACCCCCTGGGCCACCGAGGGGTGGACCCGTCCGGTGGGATGGTCAGGGCCGAGCAGGCCCACGGCCAGGCGCAGTGAGACCAGGGCCGCGCACAGGTAGAGCCCGGCGCCGAGCAGCACGACCGGGGCGTTGGAGTCGGAGGCCAGCACCCGGACGAGGAAGGCGAGTCCCCCGCCGGCGACCGCCGCGAGCGTCCCGGCCGTGGGGGAGAGCGAGTTGGCGGTGACCAGCTGGGCGGGTGCGACGACACGGGGCAGGGAGGCGGCGAGCCCGGCCAGCACGAAGCGGTTGACGGCGGTGACCGACAGGGCCGAGGCGTAGAAGAGCCAGTCGGGGACGTGCGCGACGATCAGCAGGCCCGTGACGCAGGCCAGGACCGCCCGCAGCAGGTTGCCGTAGAGGAAGACCTGGCGGCGGCGCCAGCGGTCGAGCAGCACCCCGGCGAAGGGGCCGATCAACGAGTACGGCAGCAGCAGGACCGCCATGGCCGAGGCGATGGCCGCGGGCGAGGTCTGCTTCTCGGGGGAGAACACCACGTACGTGGCGAGCGCCACCTGGTACACGCCGTCGGCGGCCTGGGAGAGCAGCCGTACGGCGAGCAGGTTGCGGAAGTCCCTCAGGCGCAGGAGTACGCGCAGATCACGTACGACAGGCATGAGGGCAAGGGTCACATACGCGGAGGGTCCCCGGGCACATTGCCCGGGGACCCTCCGCGGAAGAACAGTCGAAGACCAGGTGTCCGAAGACCCGTGGGGTCCGACTTAGCGCTCGACCTCGCCCTTGATGAACTTCTCGACGTTGGCCAGCGCCTCGTCGTCGAAGTACTGCACCGGCGGGGACTTCATGAAGTAGCTCGAAGCCGACAGGATCGGGCCGCCGATGCCGCGGTCCTTGGCGATCTTCGCGGCGCGCACGGCGTCGATGATGACACCGGCGGAGTTCGGGGAGTCCCACACCTCGAGCTTGTACTCGAGGTTCAGCGGGACGTCGCCGAAGGCGCGGCCTTCGAGGCGGACGTAGGCCCACTTGCGGTCGTCGAGCCACGCCACGTAGTCGGACGGGCCGATGTGGACGTTCTTCTCGCCGAGCTCGCGGTCGGGGATCTGCGAGGTGACGGCCTGCGTCTTGGAGATCTTCTTCGACTCCAGGCGGTCGCGCTCCAGCATGTTCTTGAAGTCCATGTTGCCGCCGACGTTGAGCTGCATGGTGCGCTCAAGACGGACACCGCGGTCCTCGAACAGCTTGGCCATCACGCGGTGCGTGATGGTGGCGCCGACCTGCGACTTGATGTCGTCGCCGACGATCGGGACACCGGCCTCGGTGAACTTGTCGGCCCACTCCTTGGTGCCGGCGATGAAGACCGGGAGGGCGTTGACGAAGGCGACCTTGGCGTCGATGGCGCACTGGGCGTAGAACTTCGCCGCGGCCTCGGAGCCGACGGGCAGGTAGCAGACCAGAACGTCGACCTCGCGGTCCTTGAGGACCTGGACCACGTCGACCGGAGCCTCGGCGGACTCCTCGATCGTCATGCGGTAGTACTTGCCCAGGCCGTCCAGGGTGTGGCCGCGCTGGACGGTCACGCCCGCGTTGGGGACGTCGCAGATCTTGATGGTGTTGTTCTCGCTGGCGCCGATGGCGTCCGAAAGGTCGAGGCCGACCTTCTTCGCGTCGACGTCGAACGCGGCGACGAACTCGACGTCGCCCACGTGGTAGTCGCCGAACTGGACGTGCATCAGACCGGGGACCTTGGCCGCCGGGTCGGCGTCCTTGTAGTACTCGACGCCCTGCACCAGCGAGGCGGCGCAGTTGCCCACGCCGACGATGGCTACGCGAACCGAACCCATTCCGGTTGCTCCCTGTTCGTTCTTGGACGAGGCCTGCGAGATGCAGGCCTCACTTTGCAGTTTCGTCGGGCGGACCGGGTCGTCTCCGATCCCGTCCCGCCCGCTCACTCTCGATGAGCTCGTTCAGCCAGCGCACTTCGCGCTCCACGGACTCCATACCGTGCCGCTGCAGCTCAAGCGTGTAGTCGTCGAGGCGCTCCCGCGTACGGGCGAGTGAGGCGCGCATCTTCTCCAGGCGCTCCTCCAGCCGGCTGCGGCGGCCCTCCAGGACCCGCATGCGCACTTCCCGCTCGGTCTGACCGAAGAAGGCGAAGCGCGCGGCGAAGGACTCGTCCTCCCAGGCGTCGGGGCCCGTGTGGGACAGGAGCTCCTCGAAGTGCTCCTTACCCGCTGCCGTCAACCGGTAGACGATCTTGGCGCGGCGCCCTGCGAGTGAAGTGGCGAGAGCGTCTTCCGGGGCGTTGCCCGGTTCTTCGATCAACCAGCCGTTGGCGACCAACGTCTTGAGGCAGGGGTAGAGCGTTCCGTAACTGAACGCCCGGAACACCCCCAGCGAGGTGTTGAGCCGCTTGCGGAGCTCGTACCCGTGCATGGGGGATTCGCGAAGCAGGCCGAGGACGGCGAACTCGAGGATGCCTGAGCGCCTGCTCATCCGCCTGCCTCTCCCTCGCTCCTGAGTTTTATACCGAGCTGATGTATCGGCTCGATACATCCAGACGATAGAACGGGCCGTCTTCGACGACAAGGGGTGACGTGGTGACCGGCATCACATCACTAATTCGCACCAAGCGAGTTGCCTGATTTGGGGTGAACTTCGGCACTGTTCGGGTTTTGAGCGTGCGTAGTCTGTGGGCCATGACAACGGGGGAACCGGAATTCACCTGCCGCTTCCAGGCCACTCGCCTGCCCGAGGAGTAGTCGTTCGATGAGCGAGCACCGCCGCAAACAGCCGCAGCCCGAAGAGGGCGGACGTGCCGCGGCCCGTCGGGCCGCCCAGCAGCGCCCCGGCCGGGGTGCCGGACCCGCACGCGACGTCCCCACGGCGTCGCCCAGCGGACCGTACGCAGAGCCGCCCGGCCACGGCGGCCGGCCCGGCACGCGCCGGGCCGCCCCCCGTGGATCCGGAGGGCGCGGACGCGACGCCGTCGGCGCGGGCCGCCCGGACAAGCGGCTGATCAACTACCCGCGCTCCGACAAGGACGGCTGGCAGCGGTTCGTACCGTCCTGGAAGCTGGTCTGCGGCACGGCCTTCGGCTTCTTCGCCATCGTCACGGCGGGCGCCGGCATCGGCATCGCGTCGGTGAACACCCCCGACCCGAACAAGGCCGCCCAGGCCCAGAACAACGTCTTCTTCTGGGCGGACGGCACCCAGATGGTGGCCACCGGCGGCTCGATGAACCGCCAGATCGTACCCATCGACAAGATCCCCAAGTCGATGCAGAACGCGGTGATCTCCGCGGAGAACGAGTCCTTCGAGACGGACAAGGGCGTCGACCCGATGGGCATCGCCCGCGCCGTGTGGAACATGGCCAAGGGCGGCTCCACCCAGGGTGGCTCGACCATCACCCAGCAGTACGTGAAGAACACGTACCTGGACTCCGACCAGACGCTGAAGCGCAAGGTCACAGAGCTCTTCATCTCGATAAAGCTGGGTGTGTCCGAGGAGAAGGACACGATCCTCGCCGGCTACCTCAACACCGCCTACTACGGTCGTGACGCCTACGGCATCCAGGCGGCCTCGCGGGCCTACTTCGGCAAGGACTGCAAGGACCTCACACCGTCCGAGAGCGCCTTCCTGGCCTCCGTGCTCAAGGGGCCCAACCTCTACAACCCGGACGGCGGCGTCGGTACGGCGGCCACCCCCGAGAAGAACACCGAGCGGGCCAAGGAGCGCTGGGCCTGGGTCCTGGGCCGCGAGGTCGCGGTCGGCCGGATGCAGAAGGCCGAGCGGGACCAGTTCACGGAGTTCCCGAAGATCGTCGACTCCGAGCAGGCCCGTAGCCTGTCCGGTCAGACCGGCTACCTGGTCGACACGGCCAAGAAGTACGTGATGAAGGTCACCGGCCTCACGGCCGAGGAGATGGCCCGCGGCGGCTACCAGATCAAGACCACCTTCCAGAAGCCCAAGGTGGACGCCCTGGTCAAGGCCGTCGAGGACACCCGAAACGACTTCCTGGACGAGAAGGCCCGGCCCGAGTACGACACCTTCGTCCAGTTCGGGGCCGCCTCGGTGGACGTCAAGAGCGGGGCGATCGTGGCCCTGTACGGCGGCCCGGGCATGGACAAGAAGTACTTCAGCAACAACGCCGACACCCTCGGCGTCCCGGTCGGCTCGACCTGGAAGCCGTACGTCCTGGCGGCCGCGATGCAGTACGGCACCCAGAACTCGCACAGCCAGGGCATCTCGGCCGACAGCAAGTACAACGCGAACGACCTGACTGTGATCAACAACCGCGACGGCAAGCCGCTGCGGGACGCCTCGGGCAAGCCGTTCAAGCAGAAGAACGAGAGCGGCTACCCCTACGGCTACGTGACCCTCAACGAGGCGATGGAGAAGTCCATCAACGTGCCGTTCGCGCAGCTCGTCTTCGACGTCGGCCACAACAAGGTCCGGGACGTGGCCGCGGCCACGGGCATCCTCAAGGACTCGATGAACCCGAACAACGACGCCTCGTTCGCCCTCGGCACCTCGACGCCGAGCGCCATCCGCATGGCCGACTCGTACGCCACCTTCGCCGCCTCCGGTACCCACCACGATCCGTTCTCCGTGACCGGCGTCGAGAAGGACGGCAAGGAGCTGCCCGGCTTCGGGACCCCCAAGGAGCAGCGGGCGATGGACGACGCCATCGCCGACAACGTCACCAAGGTGCTGGAGAACGTCGTCGACAACGGCACCGGCACCAAGGTCAGGAAGCTCGGCTTCACCCGGCCCGCCGCCGGCAAGACCGGAACCACCGACCAGAACAAGTCGGCCTGGTTCGTCGGCTACACCCCCGAGCTGTCCACCTCGGTCGCCCTGTTCCGCACCGACCCGAACTCCAAGGACAAGAAGCTCATCTCCATGAACGGCGTGGGCGGCGTCGACTCCATCCACGGTGGCGACATCCCGGCCGCGATCTGGACCGAGTACATGAAGGAAGCCCTCAAGGGCGCCCCGGTCAAGGAGTTCCCGGAGGCCGAGAAGATCGGCGTCACCGCGGACGCCTCCGGTGCCCCTTCGCCGTCCCCGTCCTTCTCCCCGTCGCCCTCCCCGTCGATGCCCTCGCCCTCGGCGAGCTCCTCCCCGCCGGTCTCCCCGTCCCCGTCGAAGGGCGGCAAGCCGACCTGCAAGCCGTGGGAGCTGTACTGCATCCCGGACACCAACGGCGGCACGAACAACGGCAACACCAACGGGGGCCCCGGCGGCGGGACCGGCGGACCCAGCGGATCACCGTCGGGGACTCCGACGGGCAGACCCGGACGTCCCGGCGGCACCAGCTGGGGGACCTCGATGGGCGCCACCGGCTGACCCGCCTCCCCGCGCCCCGGTGAGGGCCGTCGCACACCGTGCGGCGGCCCTCCCGCATGTCCGGCCCCGTACGGCAGGATGAGCGCATGACGAAGGTGCACGAGGACCGGCCCGTACTGCCCACCCAGCAGGACGAGGTCGCCGCGGCCGGCAGTGAGTTCCTCGGCGGCCCGATGGGCCGCTACGCCCGGCTGGGCGGCCACTGGCTGACCCCGGTCCGCGTCGTGGTCCTCGTGGCCCTCGGGATGTTCGCGCTCGGCATGGTGCAGAAGCTGCCCTGCTACGACTGGGCCTGGTTCAGGGGAGCCGGCTCCCAGTACACGCACGCCTGCTACTCCGACATCCCGCACCTGTTCTCCGTACGCGGCTTCGCCGACGGGCTCACGCCCTACTTCGACCGCCTCCCCGGCGACATGGAGTACCTGGAGTACCCGGTCCTCACCGGGCTCTTCATGGAGGTCGCCTCCTGGCTGACCCCGGGCAGCGGCTCCATGCAGCACCGCGAGCAGATGTACTGGATGGTCAACGCGGGGATGCTGATGGCCTGCACCGCGGTCATCGCCGTGTGCGTCGTGCGCACCCACCGCCGCCGGCCCTGGGACGCGCTGCTCTTCGCCCTCGCGCCCGCCTTCGCGCTCACCGCGACGATCAACTGGGACCTGCTGGCCATCGCCCTGACCGCCGCGGGGATGCTCATGTGGTCCCGCGGCCGCACCCTGCTCTTCGGCGTGTTCATCGGCCTGGCCACCGCCGCCAAGCTCTACCCCGTCCTGCTGCTCGGCGTGCTGTTCGTGCTGTGCTGGCGGGCCGGGAAGTGGCGGGCGTTCGGCTCCGCCGTCCTCGGTGCGGCCGTCTCCTGGCTCGTGGTGAACCTGCCCGTCATGATCTACGCCTGGGACGGCTGGAAGAAGTTCTACACGTTCAGCCAGGAACGCCCGATCGACTTCGGCTCGGTGTGGCTGCTCATCTCCCAGCGCTCCGGGAACCCTCTGCAGGACGCCAACACGTACGCCACGGGCCTGACGCTGCTGCTGTGCGCGGGCATCGGCGTGCTGACGCTGACCGCCCCCCGCCGGCCCCGCTTCGCGCAGCTGGCCTTCCTGGTCGTGGCCGCCTTCATCCTGGCCAACAAGGTCTACTCGCCGCAGTACGTGCTGTGGCTCATCCCGCTCGCGGCGCTGGCCCGGCCGCGCTGGCGGGACTTCCTGATCTGGCAGGCCGGCGAGGTCGTGTACTTCCTCGGGATCTGGTTCTACCTGGCCTACACGACCAGCGGGGACAAGCACCAGGGCCTGCCCGTGGAGGGCTACCAGGTGGCGATCGCCGCCCATCTGCTGGCGACCCTCTACCTCTGCGCGGTCGTCGTCCGCGACATCCTGCTGCCCGAGCGGGACGTCGTACGCCGCGACGGATCGGACGACCCGTCCGGCGGCGTCCTGGACGGGGCCGAGGACGTCTTCGTGCTGTCGGACGCAGCGAGGGCGCCGCAGGACGCGGCGCCCTCGGAGGGACAGCGGGTGGAGTGGGGCACGGCCCCCAGGGACTGACCGGTCAGGCGTCGAGTACCCGGTCGAACTGCGTCGTGGTGTGGCGCAGGTGCGCCACCAGCTCGTCGCCGACCTTCGGCTCGGGGGCGTCCGACGGCACGAACAGGATCGACACCTGCATGTGCGGGGGCTCCGCGAACCAGCGCTGCTTGCCCGCCCACACGAACGGCGAGAGGTTCCGGTTCACGGTCGCCAGACCGGCCCGGGCCACGCCCTTGGCGCGCGGCATCACACCGTGCAGGGCCTTGGGAGCCTCCAGGCCCACTCCGTGCGAGGTGCCGCCCGCGACCACGACCAGCCAGCCGTCGGAGGCGGCCTTCTGCTGGCGGTAGCCGAACCGGTCGCCCTTGGCGACGCGCGTGACGTCCAGGACGGCGCCGCGGTACTCGGTCGCCTCGTGATCGCCCAGCCACAGCCGGGTGCCGATCCGCGCCCGGAAGCGGGTCTGCGGGAACTGCTGCTGGAGCCGGGCCAGCTCCTCGGCCCGCAGGTGGCTGACGAACATGGTGTGCAGCGGCAGCCGGGCCGCGCGCAGCCGGTCCATCCAGCCGATGACCTCCTCGACGGCGTCCGAGCCGTCCGGGCGGTCCAGCGGCAGGTGCAGGGCGAAGCCCTCCAGCCGCACGTCCTCGATCGCCGCGTGCAGCTGGCCCAGGTCCTGCTCGGAGATGCCGTGGCGGCGCATCGAGCTCATGCACTCGATCACCACGCGGGCGCCGACCAGGCCGCGGACCCCGTCCAGCGAGGACACCGAGCGGATCACCCGGTCCGGCAGCGGCACCGGCTCCTCGCCCCGCCGGAACGGGGTGAGGACGAGCAGGTCGCCGCCGAAGAAGTCCTTGATGCTGGCGGCCTCGTACGTGGTCCCGACGGCCAGTACGTCGGCGCCCAGCCGGGTCGCCTCCTCGCAGAGCCGCTCGTGGCCGAAGCCGTAGCCGTTGCCCTTGCAGACCGGGATCATCCCGGGGAACTGATCCTGGATCTGCTTCTGGTGCGCACGCCAGCGCGCGGTGTCGACGTAGAGCGTGAGCGCCATGCCCGTCCGGAGCCTCTCTCTAAAAGCTGCCTGTGCAGCGGTGCGGTGTGTGGGGGATGCGGCAGCGGGTCAGCGGCGCGACATGTAGATGTCGAGCGCCTTGTGCAGCACCTTGTTGAGCGGGAAGTCCCACTCGCCGACGTACTCGACGGCCTCGCCGCCCGTACCGACCTTGAACTGGATGAGGCCGAACAGGTGGTCGTTCTCGTCCAGCGTGTCACTGATGCCGCGCAAGTCGTAGACGCTCGCACCGAGCGCGTACGAGTCGCGCAGCATGCGCCACTGCATGGCGTTCGAGGGCCGCACCTCGCGCTTGTGGTTCGCGGAGGCGCCGTACGAGTACCAGACGTGCTGGCCGACGGTGAGCATCGTGGCGGCGGCCAGCGGCTCCCCCTCGTGCTTCGCGATGTACAACCGCATCCGGTTCGGGTCCTCGGAGTTGAGGGCCGTCCACTGGCGCTGGAAGTAGCTGAGCGGGCGCGGGCGGAACTTGTCGCGCTCGGCCGTGACCTCGTACAGCTCCTGCCAGACCGGCAGGTCTTCGTAGCCGCCCTGGACGACCTCGACACCGGCCTTCTCGGCCTTCTTGATGTTGCGGCGCCACAGCTGGTTGAAGCCCTTGAGGACGTCGTCCAGCGAGCGGTTGGCCAGCGGTACCTGGAAGACGTAGCGGGGCTGGACGTCACCGAAGCCGGCGCCGCCGTCCTCGGCCTGCTGCCAGCCCATGCGGCGCAGCTTGTCCGACACCTCGAAGGCGCGGGGCTCGATGACCGAGGCCTCCACGTCGCGCAGGCGCTTCACGTCCGGGTCCTGGATACCGGCCTTGATGGCGGCCGAGTTCCAGCGGCGGATGACGACGGGCGGGCCCATCTTCACGGTGAAGGCGCCCTGCTGCTTGAGATGGGCCAGCATCGGCTGGAGCCATTCCTCCAGATTCGGGGCGTACCAGTTGATGACCGGACCCTCGGGGAGGTACGCGAGGTACCGCTTCACCTTGGGCAGCTGCCGGTACAACACGAGGGCGGCGCCGACCAGTTCGTCGTTCTGGTCGAACCAGCCGAGGTTCTCGGAGCGCCACTCGTTCTTCACGTCGGCCCACGCCGGGACCTGGCAGTGGCTAGCCGAGGGCAGGCTCTGGAGGTATCCCAGATGCTGCTCTCGGCTGATGGTCCTCAGGGACAGGCTCATGCGGGGCGTCTCCTCCGGCGGCTTCGCTGGCTATGGCGCGAAGCCTACTGCGACAAGGGCGCCACCCATCTGGGGGACGGGCCGGGCCCGGGCCGGTGAGTGACCGGCGCCCTGTCGCCGAAGAGCCCCGGTCAGCCCGCCCAGCCGCCGAAGAGACCGCCGTGCGCCATGCCGAGGTAGAAGCCCACGGCCGAGGCGCCAAGCCCGATGATCAGTGCGAAGCGCTCGCGTGTCGTCTCCGAGATGAACTGTCCGTACGCGCCGGTCAGGATGCCGACGAGCCCGGTCCACGAGCTCAGCAGGTGCAGATTGTCGAAGAACCCCGTGACGAACGCCACGATGCCGAGCACCACCGTGGCCACCATGAGGGTGTCCTGCAGCGGATGGGGCTTGCCGTCGGTCGCGAGGAGCGAGATGGAGGACTTGGGTTGCATGGCCTGTGCCATCGGAAGGCACCTCCTGGCTGAAGCAGAGCGGTGCACGGGCGCCTCCGGCAGGGGCCGGGGGCATAGCACCGAGCACACCCGATGAATACAGAGTGTGGCCTCCTCCCGCCGGATTTCAACCGGAAGGAGTCGAGCAGGTAGTCTGTACAGCTGCGCGGTGTCTGCTCACAGACGCCGTGCGCACGCATCACGACCCTCCTGCCACGGAACGACCGTGGCCGCTGAGTCCAAAGGAGGTGGGTTCCACATGCGTCACTACGAAGTGATGGTCATCCTCGACCCCGATCTCGAGGAGCGCGCTGTCTCCCCGCTGATCGAGAACTTCCTCTCCGTCGTCCGTGAGGGCAACGGAAAGGTCGAGAAGGTCGACACCTGGGGCCGTCGTCGTCTCGCTTACGAGATCAAGAAGAAGCCCGAGGGCATCTACTCGGTCATCGACCTTCAGGCCGAGCCTGCGGTCGTCAAGGAGCTTGACCGACAGATGAACCTGAACGAGTCGGTTCTCCGGACCAAGGTCCTTCGCCCCGAGACCCACTGAACTTCGGTTCAGCGGTAATCGGGACCGAGTAGCACAGCAGCCCAGCAGCAATCCCCGCCGAGAGGTTCATCCATGGCAGGCGAGACCGTCATCACGGTCGTCGGCAATCTCGTCGACGACCCCGAGCTGCGCTTCACCCCCTCGGGTGCGGCGGTCGCGAAGTTCCGTGTCGCGTCCACCCCCCGCACCTTCGACCGTCAGACCAATGAGTGGAAGGACGGCGAGAGCCTGTTCCTGACCTGCTCGGTGTGGCGGCAGGCGGCCGAGAACGTCGCCGAGTCCCTTCAGCGAGGCATGCGCGTCATCGTGCAGGGCCGGCTGAGGCAGCGGTCGTACGAGGACCGTGAGGGTGTCAAGCGCACGGTCTACGAGCTGGACGTCGAGGAAGTCGGCCCCAGCCTGAAGAACGCCACGGCCAAGGTCGCCAAGACCACCGGTCGCGGTGGCCAGGGCGGATACGGCGGCGGCGGTCAGCAGCAGGGCGGCGGCGGTGGCTGGGGCGGAGCCCCCAGCGGCGGCGCCCCGCAGGGCGGCGGAGCTCCCTCCGACGACCCGTGGGCGTCCAGCGCGCCGGCCGGCGGCCAGCAGCAGGGCGGCGGGGGCGGCTGGGGCGGAAGCTCCGGCGGCTCCAGCGGCTCCGGCGGTTCCAACGGTGGCTACTCGGACGAGCCTCCCTTCTAGGGAAGCTCGCATCCCCACTTCTTGATCACACAGGAGAGACACAATGGCGAAGCCGCCTGTGCGCAAGCCTAAGAAGAAGGTCTGCGCGTTCTGCAAGGACAAGACCGCGTACGTGGACTACAAGGACACGAACATGCTGCGGAAGTTCATTTCCGACCGTGGCAAGATCCGTGCCCGCCGCGTTACCGGCAACTGCACGCAGCACCAGCGTGACGTCGCCACGGCCGTCAAGAACAGCCGTGAGATGGCGCTGCTGCCCTACACGTCCACCGCGCGATAAGGAAAGGGTGACCGAACAATGAAGATCATCCTGACCCACGAGGTCTCTGGCCTCGGCACCGCCGGCGATGTCGTCGACGTCAAGGACGGTTACGCTCGCAACTACCTGGTCCCGCGTGGTTTCGCGATCCGCTGGACCAAGGGTGGCGAGAAGGACGTGGCGCAGATCCGCCGCGCCCGCAAGATCCACGAGATCGCGACCATCGAGCAGGCCAACGAGGTCAAGGCCAAGCTCGAGGGCACGAAGGTCCGTCTGGCCACCCGCTCGGGTGACGCCGGCCGTCTCTTCGGCTCCGTGACCCCGGCCGACATCGCCACGGCGATCGAGGCTTCCGGTGGTCCGAAGGTCGACAAGCGCCGCGTCGAGCTGGCTGCCCCGATCAAGACCCTCGGTTCGTACCAGGTCTCCGTGCGTCTGCACGCTGAGGTCGCCGCGAACGTGGGCGTCGAGGTCGTCGCCGCCTAAGTGCTGCGAGCGAAGGGCCGCACCCCTGTGGGGGTGCGGCCCTTCGTCGTTTCCGGGACCGCCGGTCGATGTTTCACGTGAAACATCGACCCGAGGGTCAGCGGGTCGCCCCTGCGACCAGCCAGCGGCCGGAGCGGGCGCGCAGCTGCAGGGTGGCCATCCGGACCAGCATCATCAGGGTCATGGCCCACCACAGCGTGGTGAGACCGCCGCCGAGGGCCGGGACGAGCAGGGCGGCCGGGGTGAACACGGCGAGCGTCAGGAGCATGGCCCAGGCCAGGTAGCGGCCATCGCCCGCACCCATCAGGACCCCGTCGAGCACGAAGACGATGCCGCACACGGGCTGGGAGATCGCCACGACCAGCAGGGCGGGCAGCAGGGCATGCTCGACCACTGGGTCGCCGGTGAAGAGCGGGATGAAGACCGGGCGGGCCGCGACCACCAGTGTGCCGAGGACGATTCCGGAGGCGATCCCCCACTGCACCATGCGGCGACAGACGGCCTTGGCTCCTTCGGTGTCGCCGGCGCCCAGGTAGCGGCCGATGATGGCCTGCCCGGCGATGGCGATCGCGTCGAGGGCGAAGGCGAGCAGGCTCCACAGGGAGAGCAGTATCTGGTGGGCCGCGATGTCCGCGTCGCCGAGCCGCGCGGCGACGGCGGTCGCGATCATCAGCACGGCGCGCAGGGACAGCGTGCGCACGAGCAGCGGGACGCCGGCCTGTGCGCAGGCCCGGATGCCCGCGGGGTCGGGGCGCAGGGACGCCTCGTGCGTACGGGCTCCGCGGACGACCACGAAGAGGTAGGCGCCGGCCATGGCGCACTGGGCGATCACCGTGCCCCAGGCGGAACCGACGATGCCGAAGCCGGCTCCGTACACGAGGGCGACGTTCAGGGCCGCGTTGAGGGCGAAGCCCGCGATGGCGACGTAGAGCGGTGTGCGGGTGTCCTGGAGGCCGCGGATGACGCCGGTGGCGGCCAGCACCATCAGCATGGCCGGGATGCCGAGGGCGGAGATGCGCAGGTACGCGACCGCGTACGGGGCGACAGTGTCGGAGGCTCCGAAGACGGAGACCAGCCAGGGCGCCGTCGGCAGCAGGACGGCGACGACGACGGCGCCGATCAGGAGGGCGAGCCAGATGCCGTCCACGCCCTGCCGGATGGCTGCCCGGAGGTCTCCCGCGCCGACCCGTCGGGAGACGGCGGCGGTGGTGGCGTAGGCGAGGAAGACGAAGGCGCTGACGGCGGTGGTGAGCAGGGCCGCGGCGATACCGAGGCCGGCCAGCTGGGGAGTGCCGAGGTGCCCCACGATGGCGCTGTCGGCCATCACGAACAGGGGTTCGGCGACGAGCGCGCCGAAAGCCGGGACGGCGAGCGCGAGTATCTCGTGGTCGTGCCGTCTCGGGGCAGGCTTCAGCGGGGCGATGGCCTGTGTCATGCGCTCAATCTAATCTTCCACAGGTAATGGATGCAATGGTCTTTGGATCCTTACCTGCGACTTGGTTCACACGTTCTCGGCACCCCATTGGAGGCGATCTCGGAACTGGTGCGAAGAAATTTCTCCCCCACAGCCGGTGGAGGAAGAAATTGCAGGTCAGGATGGGTAGATGGGTAGGCCAGGTGATTTTGTCCACAGCACCGTCCCCCGGTCCGTGCACAGCTTCCGGCGACTTACCCACAGCATTGGGTCGGTCATCCACATCTCATCCACACAGCCTGTGGATAACAAGATTGGCTGACGTCGCTCTCGGCCCTACCGTTGTGCGTTGCCCGACTCGCCGACGGCGGTTCCGGGTGCCCCACATGTCAGAGCCGTGCCATAGAAAGAGTGGCACGGCGAGGTCCGCGTTGCGGACGGGAGGAGGTGGCCCGGTGAGTATGCCCGAGCCCACGGACGACCCCTGGGCCGACAGCGGTCCGGGTGACCGTCTGCCCGCCCGTCCGCGCCGAAACGGCGACAGCCGGGGCCGCGGGGACGAACAGCACGACCGGGGCCGCGAGGGCGGCTCCTGGGACGGCGGTGGCGGCGGCTTCGAGCGCGTCCCCCCGCAGGACCTCGACGCCGAGCAGTCCGTGCTCGGCGGCATGCTGCTGTCCAAGGACGCCATCGCGGACGTCGTCGAGGTCATCAAGGGCCACGACTTCTACCGGCCCTCGCACGAGACGATCTACCAGGCGATCCTCGACCTGTACGCCAAGGGCGAGCCGGCCGACCCGATCACCGTCGGCGCCGAGCTGACCCGCCGCGGCGAGATCAGCAAGGTCGGCGGGGCCTCCTACCTGCACACGCTCGTCCAGTCGGTGCCGACCGCGGCGAACGCCGAGTACTACGCGGAGATCGTCCACGAGCGGGCGGTCCTCCGGCGTCTGGTCGCCGCCGGTACGAAGATCACGCAGATGGGATACGCGGCGGACGGCGACGTCGACGAGATCGTCAACAGCGCCCAGGCCGAGATCTACGCCGTCACCGAGCAGCGGACCTCCGAGGACTACCTGCCGCTGGGCGACATCATGGAGGGTGCGCTCGACGAGATCGAGGCCATCGGATCGCGCAGCGGCCAGATGTCCGGCGTCCCCACCGGTTTCACGGACCTCGACTCGCTGACCAACGGACTGCACCCGGGCCAGATGATCGTCATCGCGGCCCGACCCGCCATGGGCAAGTCCACGCTCGCGCTCGACTTCGCGCGGGCCTGCTCCATCAAGAGCAACCTGCCCAGCGTGATCTTCTCCCTCGAAATGGGGCGCAACGAGATCGCGATGCGCCTCCTGTCGGCGGAGGCCAGGGTCGCCCTGCACCACATGCGCTCCGGCACCATGACGGACGACGACTGGACCCGGCTGGCCCGCCGGATGCCGGACGTCTCGGCCGCCCCGCTCTACATCGACGACTCCCCGAACCTGTCGATGATGGAGATCCGGGCGAAGTGCCGGCGCCTCAAGCAGCGCAACGACCTCTCGCTCGTGGTCATCGACTACCTGCAGCTGATGCAGTCGGGTGGATCGCGCCGTCCCGAGAGCCGCCAGCAGGAGGTCTCGGACATGTCCCGAAACCTCAAGCTGCTGGCCAAGGAGCTCGAGGTGCCGGTGATCGCGCTGTCCCAGCTGAACCGTGGTCCCGAACAGCGCACCGACAAGAAGCCGATGGTCTCCGACCTGCGTGAGTCCGGCTCGATCGAGCAGGACGCCGACATGGTGATCCTTCTGCACCGTGAGGACGCGTACGAGAAGGAGTCGCCCCGTGCGGGCGAGGCGGACCTGATCGTGGCGAAGCACCGTAACGGTCCGACGGCGACGATCACCGTCGCCTTCCAGGGCCACTATTCGCGGTTCGTGGACATGGCCAACACGTAGCATCCGATCATGGATGCCGTATCTGAAGACCTGGATCTGCTCCCTGCGACCCGGCGTGCGTTGAGGCACCGGATCGCCGTCGCGCAGAGCGAAGGACGGGCGCCCTCGGTGGTGGCGGCCGTCGCCCGCGGCGGCGAGGTGGTCTGGGAGGGCTCCCGGACCTCCGTCGAGGGGCACGGGCCGGACGGGAACGTGCAGTACCGGATCGGCTCGATCAGCAAGACCTTCACCGCGGTGCTGGTGATGCGCCTGCGGGACGAGGGCCTGGTGCGCCTTGAGGACCCGCTGGAGAAGCACCTGGCGGGGACCGGCGCGGGAGAGGTGACCATCGCCCAACTTATGGCCCACACGGCTGGGTTGGCGGCGGAGACGCCGGGCGAGTGGTGGGAGCGCACGCCTGCGGCGCTGCGGCCCGAACTCGCGGACGTGTTGGGTGAGGAGCCCTTCCGCTTCCGGCCGGGCCGACGGCACCACTACTCCAACCCGGGCTACACGCTGCTGGGTTCACTCGTGGAGGCCGTGCGCGGAAAGCCGTGGGAAGAGGTGCTCCGGGCCGAGGTGCTGGAGCCGCTCGGTCTGGACCGTACGACGGCGCACCCGCAGGCTCCGCACGCGGGCGGCTGGGCGGTGCATCCGTGGGCCGACGTGATGATGCCGGAGCCTCTGGAGGATCTGGGGCTGATGGCCGCTGCCGGACAACTCTGGTCCAGTACGCGTGACTTGGCGCGGTTCGCGGTGTTCCTCGGCCAGGGTGACGAGCGGGTGCTGAGCGCGGAGACGGTACGTGAGATGCGGACGCCGGCCGCGCCGCCGGAGCAGGGGCTCGCCGAACTCGGCTACGGGCTCGGCATGCAGTTGACGAACGTCGGCGGGCGCCGGCTCGCCGGCCACACCGGTTCGCTGCCCGGCTTCGTCGCGGGGCTGTGGCTGAGTGAGGCGGACGACGTGGCGGCCGTGGTCCTGGCGAACTGCACATCAGGGCTGCCCGCCGCGACGGTGGCCGCTGAGCTCGTGGCGATCGTCGCGGATGCGGAGCCGCGGTTCCCGCAGCCGTGGCGGCCGTTCCGGGAGGCCGATCCGGTCGCCCTGGACCTGTGCGGCCCCTGGTACTGGGGTACGTCGCCGCAGGTGCTGCGGCTGAACGCGGATGGTCTGCTGGAGCTCGCGCCGGTGGGGGCGACGGGTCGGGCGGCCCGGTTCCGGGCGGGGCCCGGCGGAAGCTGGACCGGAATCAACGGCTACTACGCGGGGGAGACCCTGCGGGCGGTGCGGCGCGAGGACGGTTCGGTGAGCCATCTCGACCTGGGCTCGTTCGTGTTCACGCGGGAGCCTTACGACGCACAGGCCCCCGTGCCCGGCGGGGTGGACCCGCAGGGCTGGCGGGGCATCGGCTAGGCCGACTCAGGCAACGAGTTCGCGTTCCAGCGGAGTGCGGAAGCGCGGGGTGATGCGGGCCTCGCCCACCCATCCGGCGAGGCGGGCCGCTTCGGCGGCGACGGCGTCCTCGGCGGCGCGGCCGCGATCACCCAGCAGCCGCCAGACGATCTCCCCGTCCGCGCGCTGGGCCCAGCCGCCGACGATCTCACCGTTCCACCAGACCGTGGGGCCGATGTTGCCGGCGTAGTCGAAGAGCGCGGGCCGGTGGGCGGGGTCGAGGTGGAAGCCCCGGTCGGCCCAGCCCATTGCGCTGGGGTCCAGGCCGGGCAGCAGTGCGGCCCAGGGCTCCGGGGCGGGTTCGGGCACGGTGTCGCCGGGTCCGACCAGGGCGATGGTGGCGTCTTCGAGGCGGACCTGGTCGGGGCCGACGAGGGCGAGGGCTTTGCGGACGTCGGTGAGGGTCCAGCCCGTCCACCACTTGAGGTCCGCCTCCGTGGCCGGTCCGTAGGCGCGCAGCCAGCGGCGGGCGATCTCGGCGCGTGCCTCGGCCGCCGGTACGGCCGGCCAGGTCTCGGTGTGCACCCAGCGGAACTGGCTGGAGGTCCACGATCCGCGCGGCCGATCGCGGCGGATCCGGCCGTCGGCGGCCAGGAGGCGGATCACCCGGGTGGCGACGCCGGTCTCGGCCTCGTACTTCTTGCCCCGGCCGACGGTGATCTTCCGGCGCAGCGCCGGCACGGCCGCGGAGAGCTGGCTGCCGGTGCAGGGGCCCTGGGCGTCGAGGACATCGAGCGCGGCGGTCTCCGCTCCGGCCAGCCACTCGGCGTCGAGACCCTGACCGTCCTCGTCGAGGTGCTTGAGCAGGGTTCGGCGCTCCTTGACGGCGATGCCCCGGGCGGTGGAGGAGTCCACGTACGGGGCCAGTTCGCCGGAGACGGCGAAGAGCGTCCTGCGCATGCTGAGCAGTCGGACGAGGGAGACGTCCTCGTACAGGGCCTGTTCGACGACTTCGGGGCCGCCTTCCGCGAGCCGGGCGCGAGCCGAGAGGAACAGGGTCGCGGCATCGGTGGCGTGCAGGGCGACGACGGCGTCCGCGGCTTCGGCGACCGTGGAGACATGTGCCGAGGGAGCCAGGCGGTGTCTGCGTCCGAGCCGGTGGCGGCGCTCGGCGGTGGTGACGAGGGGGAGGCTGGGGCTCATCCTCCCGATCGTAGGCCGGGCCGCAGATACCGGCCCGGCCTGCCGTGCGGACGATCAGAGGGACAGCTTGAACCCGACGTGGGACGCGGTGAACCCGAGCCGCTCGTAGAAGCGGTGGGCATCGGTGCGGGTCACGTCCGAGGTGAGCTGCACGAGTCGGCAGTTCTCACGGCGGGACTCCTCGATGGCCCATTGGATGAACCGTGTCCCCAGGCCGCTGCCGCGTTCGTCGGCGTGGACGCGGACACCTTCGATGATCGAGCGCGTGGCTCCCTTGCGGGACAGCCCGGGGACGATGGTGAGCTGGAGGGTGCCCACGACGCGGCCCTCGCGGACCGCGACGACCACGTGCTGGTGGGGGTCATCGGACAGGCGTCTGAACGCCGCGAGGTACGGGGTGAGGTCGTCCGGTGATTCGCGCGTGGCGCCGAGCGGGTCGTCCGCCAGCATGGCGACGATGGCGGGCAGGTCCTCCTCGGTGGCGGGGCGGATCGCCGACTCGTCGAGATCGGTCATGGAGAGGTTCCTTCCTCGGCCCGTCACTCTCAGCCCGCCGCCACGGTGAGCGGGGCCCAGCGGCGGGTCCAGTCGCCGGGCAGTCCCGGGATGTCGCGGGTCATGACGGCGTTGAACGCCACGGAGTCGAGGCCACGGTCCTTGAGCCAGACGAGCAGCTCTTCGTGGCGTACGTCGATATCGGTGCGCAGCGGGCGGTCGGTGGCGGCGGCGAGCGCCGTGATGAGGGCCCGGGCGCCGGCTGTGTCATGCGCGATCAGCGGCCCGATCACATGGGTCTCCATGTTGGGCCAGATCGCGGCGTAGCCGACGAGCTCGCCCCGCCCGTCCTCGGCGACCAGCAGCCGGTCCGCGAAGGCGGGAAGCCGCGTGATCATGTGCGTCCGGTCCGAGCCGAAGACCTCGGTGTCCAGGCGGACGATCCGCGGGATGTCCTCGCCGGTCGCCGGCCGGACCGCCACCGAGCCCGACTCGGGCGCCTGGTCCGAGGGCTCTGTACGGAAGGTGCCCCGGAGCATCTCCGCACGGCCGGTGGTGTCGAAGCCGAGCTCTTCGTAGAGGGGGCGGCCGTAGGGGGTGGCGTGAAGGGTGAGCGGGATCCCCTTGAGAGCGTCGTCGCAGATGTACGTCATGAGGCGGCGGCCCAGGCCTTGGCGGGCGTAGCGCTCGGCAACGAGGACCATCCCGATGGCGGCCAGCTCCGGGCCGGTGTGGGTGTGCCCGTACGAGGTGACGACGCAGGCGGCCGCGAGTCCTTGCCCATCGGGAGCATCGATGCCGTAGCCGTTGCCCGCGGCGAGAAGCAGCCCCCACTTGTGGTCCTCGCGCGGCCACCCGCGGTCTTCGGAGAGGTCGGCGCAGTGGCGGAGATCATCCACGGTCAGCGCACGGATCGGCAGGTCGGTGAGGTGTGGTGGTGTCACGGGCCCAGACTGGATCATCAGCCGGGGGGCGTCCAGAGGATTTGGGCTCAATGTTTCACGTGAAACATCGCGATGTCTCTCTGGGCCGTGGTGCGAGGTGGCTCGGTGGGAGCGGGCGATGTTTCACGTGAAACATCGCTAGCCTCGTCTTCCATGACCCTCCTTCACCTCTTCGATCTCGACGGAACGCTGATGTACGGCTCGGCCGCACCGGTCGAGATCTCCCGACAGCTGGGCCTGAGTACGGAGATCGCCGAGCTGGAGCGGGCGTTCGGTGCGCAGGAGATAGGGCCCCACGAGTTCTCGGTGGCGGCGCATGCGCTGTGGGCGGGGCTGACCCCCGCGCACGTCCGGGCGGCGTTCGACGGAGCCCCGTGGCTGACGGGGATCCGCGAGGTGTGGCGGGAGATCAGGGAGCGTGGGGACTACTGCGCGGTGGTGTCGTTGTCGCCGTCGTTCTTCGTGGAACTGCTGCTGGAGTGGGGCGCGCATGCCGCACACGGCTCGGCCTTCCCCGAGGTGCCCTTCACCCGGCCCGTGGAAGCGGCCGGGATCCTGACGCCCGAGGGCAAGGTCACGGTGGCGGACCGGCTCTGCGCACAGTTCGGAGTGAGTCGGGCCGACTGCGTCGCGTACGCGGATTCGGCGACCGACGCGGTGCTCTTCGAAGCGGTTTCGGTGTCCGTGGCGGTCAACGCACGCCCGTTCCTGGCGGAACGGGCGACACACGTCTACCAGGGCCGGGACCTGCGCGAGGCATATCAGCTGGTCGGGGCGGCACGCCCGGAAGTCCAAGCATCTTAAGAGGAAAGTGGGTTCGAAACGCGGACTTTCCGGGTTTTCCCGCGAGTGGTTGGGGGCGACTGGCAGTCTCTGAGGCCCGGAACCACGGATTCGAAGGCCGTGGCGTGCTTACCGACCGAGATGTTCGAAGCGAGGCACCGCATGGACGCTCCGCCCACCAGATCGGCCAGACGGACGGCCCGGATACCGTCCGGGGGCGGTGAGGCCGAGCCCTCCCCGGACGCGGTGCTCATCCGCCGGACCCTCGAAGAGGTCGCTCCCATCGCCGACAGGGTGACCTCGTATTTCTATGCCCTGGTGTTCACCGGGCACCCGGAGGTGCGGGGCATGTTCCCGGCCGCCATGGACGCACAGCGAGACCGGCTGCTGAAGGCGCTGCTGACCGCCGCCGAGCACATCGACGACCCGGAGGTGCTCGTCCCGTACCTGCGCCGGCTGGGCGCCGGGCACCGGAAGTACGGGACGATGGCCGGGCACTACCCGGTGGTGGGTGAGGCCCTCATCGGCGCCCTGTCCCGGTACGCGCAGCAGACCTGGGGGCCGGAGACGCAGGCCGCGTGGGTGCGGGCTTACACCGTGATGTCCCAGACCATGATCGACGCGGCGGCGGAGGACGAGGTGAAGAGCCCCGCGTGGTGGCACGCGGAGGTGGTCTCGCATGATCTGCGCACCCCGGACATCGCGGTGCTCACCGTCCGCCCCGACCAGCCGTATCCTTTCCTCGCAGGCCAGTACACGAGCCTGGAGACTCCGTGGTGGCCCCGGGTGTGGCGGCACTACTCGTTCGCCTCGGCACCGCGCGCCGACGGGCTGCTGTCCTTCCACGTCAAGGCCGTTCCGGCGGGCTGGGTGTCCAACGCGCTGGTGCGGCACGCCCGGCCCGGTGATGTGTTGCGACTCGGGCCGCCGGCCGGGTCGATGGTGGTGGACCACACCACCGACAACGGGATGCTGTGCCTGGGCGGCGGGACCGGCATCGCCCCGATCAAGGCACTGATCGAGGACGTGGCGGAGCACGGCGAGCGCCGCCCGGTGGAGGTGTTCTTCGGGGCGCGCAGCGACGGCGGCCTGTACGACAAGGACACTCTGCTGGGGCTGCAGCGCTCGCACCCGTGGCTGTCGGTGCGCCCGGTGGTGGGCGAGGGCCTCGCCGGCCAACTTCCCCAGGCAGTCGGCGAACACGGGCCGTGGAGCTCGTACGACGCGTTCGTCTCGGGGCCGCCCGCGATGATCCGCAGCGGCGTGAACGAGCTCAAGCGCATCGGGATTCCCGGTGACCGGATCCTCTTCGACGCGGTGGAGGAGCTGGTGGGCGCCGCGGGCTGAGACCCGGGCCGACAGACCGGAGCCCGGGCCCCGGCCGGTTGGCCCGGGCCGAAGCGACCCGGGCCAACAGACCGAAGACAGGGCCGGGATCAGCCCAGGTCGGGGGCGTGCATGGCGCGTACGCCTTCGATGTTGCCGTCGAGGTAGTGCCTCAGGGACAGCGGGACGAGATGGACGGCGGCGATGCCGACCCGGCTGAACGGCACACGGACGATCTCGTACTCACCCGCGGGCTCGTCGATTTCGGGGCCGTGCCGCTGGCTCGGGTCCATGGATTCGAGGTGGCAGACGAAGAAGTGCTGCACCTTCACTCCGGTCACCCCTCCGTCGGCGATGTGCTCGACGGTGTCGACGAAGCAGGGCACCACATCGGTGATCTTCGCCCCGAGCTCCTCGTGGAGCTCTCGGTGGAGGGCGTCGACGACGGTGGCGTCCGAGGACTCCACTCCCCCGCCGGGGGTGAGCCAGTACGGATCGACGCCGGGCTTCGTGCGCTTGATGAGGATCAGGTCGTCACCGTCGAGCAGGATCGCGCGGGCGGTGCGTTTGACCACGGGACGTTCGGTCATGGGAGAAGAGTGGCCCAGACGGCGGTGTCTGAAACGCGAGTGGGCGAAACGCGCCGTA
Organism: Streptomyces sp. NPDC059355; assembly: GCF_042752335.1. Lineage (NCBI taxonomy): Bacteria > Bacillati > Actinomycetota > Actinomycetes > Kitasatosporales > Streptomycetaceae > Streptomyces > Streptomyces sp. NPDC059355. Next base: position 119,927 of record NZ_JBHYXN010000007.1, read on the forward strand.
CACCGGAAGCGGAGCCTCACCAGTGGGCGGCGGCGCGCAGCAGCCGGTCGTGCGCACGGGCGAGGTGGGCGAGGGCGAGGCTGCCGGTCCGTACGGCGAGGAACCAGGTGCGCAGCGGCGGTACGGGTGGCTCCAGCAGGGCGACGATCTGCCCGCGGTCGAGGGCGTCCTGGCACAGATACCGAGGCAGGACGGCCAGTCCGGCGCCGGCCCGGACGCACTCCAGTACGGCACGGAGGTCGGGGGCGACGACGGTGGCGGCCTCGGGCCGGGTGCCGGGCCGGGTCTCGAAGACGGCGGCCCAGTAGCGGGCGACGAGCGGCAGCGTCTCGTGGACCTCGACGAGCGGAATGCCGTCGAGGGCGGCGGGGCCTGCCTCGCGCAGCCGGTCCGGATCGACGAGCGCCGCCCAGTAGGGCGCGGCGACCAGGACGTGCTCCTCGTCGCACAGGGCGGTCGCGCTGAAGAGTCCACCGCGCGGGCGGGCGGTGGTGACGACGAGGTCGTGGTGGCCGGCGGCGAGCCCGTCGAGGGCCTCCTCGGCTCCTGCCTGGAGGACGGTGCGCAGGGTGTGGCCCTGTCCGACGAGCGGGGCCAGGGCGGGCAGGACGCGCATGCACAGGAACTCGGGCGGACCGGCGAGGTGCAGCGTGCGTAACGCGCCGGCGGCTTCGCGTTCCGCCTCGGTTATCCGCAGCAGGGCGTCGAGGTGGGGGGCGGCCTTGTGGGCGAGTTCGTCGCCCACGGCGGTGGGGGTGACCCCGCGGGCACGGCGGTGGAACAGCGGACGGCCCAGCTGGCGTTCGAGCGTGCGGATCTGTGACGTGACGGCGGGCTGCGACAGCCCGAGGAGCGCGGCGGCCCGGGTGAACGAGCCCGCCCGGTGGACGGCGACGAAGGTGCGCAACAGGGCCAGGTCCATGAAGGCCCCTCTCGGTGGGGCCTTCAACTATAAATATGCCGATAGGCCCCTGTCGTTACCGTGATTGGACTCTGACGTTGAGTCAACTAGCCTTGTGTGCGTGGTTCTTCGCGCGGAACCCGGAGCGGTCCGAGCCACCAGGGGGGAGGCTCGGACCGCTCGCGTTCTGCTGCTCAGACGCCCGTGCCCGCCGCTTCGAGGGCCCGCAGCACGTCCGTGACCAGGTCTTCGGTGTCCTCGGCCCCGGCTGACAGGCGGATGAACCCCTCCGGTACGGGGTCGCCGCCCCACCGTCCGCGCCGCTCCGCGGTTGACCGTACGCCGCCGAAGCTGGTGGCGTCCTCGACCAGGTGCAGGGCGGCCATGAACCGTTCGGCGTGCGCGCGGTCCGGCAGGGTGAAGGAGACCACGGAGCCGAAGCCCCGCATCTGCCGGGCGGCCGTCTTGTGCGACGGGTCCGCGGGCAGGCCGGGGTAGCGCAGCCCGGTGACGTCCCCGTGGTCGGCCAGCGCCTCGGCGACGGCCAGCGCGTTGGTCCACTGGCGCTGGGCGCGCAGCTGGATGGTGGCCAGGGAGCGATGGGCCAGCCAGGCCTCCATCGGGCCCGGGATCGCACCGACGATCTTGCGCCAGCGCCGGACGGCGGCGGCGAGCTCCGGGTCGCGGCAGACGACATAGCCGAGCAGAAGGTCGCCGTGGCCGGTGAGGCCCTTGGTGCCGCTGGCGACGGAGAAGTCCGCGCCGAGTTCCAGGGGCCGCTGGCCGAGCGGGGTGGCGAGGGTGTTGTCGACGGCGACCAGGGTGCCGCCCGTGTGGGCGGCCTCGACCAGGCGCCGGATGTCGCACACGTCGAGCCCGGGGTTGGAGGGGGTCTCGATCCACAGCAGCCTTGCTCCGTCGAGGACGGTGAGCTGCGCGTCGTCGCCGGTCGGGGCGGTGCGGACGTGGATCCCGTACGCCTCCAGCTGCTCGCGGACCAGCGGCAGGGCCTGGTAGCCGTCCTCGGGCAGGACGACGGTGTCGCCGGTGCGGGCCTGGGAGAGCAGGACGGCGGAGACCGCGGCCATGCCGGAGGCGAAGGCGATGGTGTCGACGTCCTGGCCGGGTGCTTCGAGCTCCCCGATGGCCCGCTCCAGCAGGGTCCAGGTGGGGTTGGTGTCCCGGCCGTACGCGTACGGGCCCGTCACGTCGCCGGGGAGGTGGAAGTGGGCTGCGAAGACGGGTCCGGGCAGGGGCGGTTCGTTCTTGACCGGCTCGGGCAGCCCGGCGCGTACGGCCCGGGTGCCGTCGCCGATCCCGGCCGCCCTGGCCGACCCGGTTCTTGCTCCGGCCGCGGTTCCCGCTCCGGCCGCCGGCTCGTCGGCGTGGTCGTTCATGCGGTCTGCTCCTTCACTGCCTCGCGTACGGCGTCCAACAGGCCCGAGCTCGCCGCCTCGACGAGTTCCAGGCACTGCTCGAACCCGTCGAGGGAGCCGTAGTAGGGATCCGGTACGTCGGTCTCCGCAGCCGTCGCCGCCGGGTCGTAGGAACGCAGCAGCCGTACCTTGGCGGCGTCCTCGGGGGTGGGCGCGAGCGCCCGCAGGTCCCGCAGGTGCCCGGCGTCGAGCGCGATGACGAGGTCGAGGCCGGCGAACCACGGGGCGCGGAACTGCCGGGCCCGGTGGCTCTGCTCGTATCCGGCGGCCTCCAGGACGGTGACGGTGCGGGGATCGGCGCCGTACCCCTCGTGCCAGCCGCCGGTGCCGGCGCTGTCCACCTCGACCAGGGCGTCGAGCCCCGCCTCGATGACGCGGGCGCGGAAGACGGACTCGGCCATCGGGGAGCGGCAGATGTTGCCCGTGCAGACGAAGCACACGCGGTACATGGCGTTCGTCTCAGTCGTTGTCGGGCAGGGCCATGTTCACGGCCCAGGAGACGACGGAGATGATCAGGCCGCCGATCAGCGCGGTCCAGAAGTTGTCGACATGGAAGCTGAGGTCCAGCTGCGCGGCCAGCCAGGAGGTCAGAAGCAGCATCAGGGCGTTCACCACGAGGGTGAACAGTCCGAGGGTGAGGACGAACAGCGGCAGCGAGAAGAACTTCACCACGGGCTTGACGATCAAGTTGACCAGGCCGAAGACCAGGGCGACGAGGATCAGGGTGAGGGTCCGGCGGCCCAGGGAGCTGTGGTCGTCGAGCGTGATGCCGGCCAGCAGCCAGATGGCGACGGCCAGGGCCGCCGCGTTCGCGAGCGTCTTGACTACGAAATTTGTCATGTGTCTGATCGTGGCAGAGAAGATCCCGGTGGGACATCAGCAGATCAGCGGATGCCAGGGAACACGCGAGAGCAAGGGGCACAACGACGATGAAGGCCTTCCGGCTGGACGAGCTCGAGGCGGAGCGGCTCGCGAACGACGGCGCCTATCTGCAGTTCCTGCGCGAGCGGAACATGTCGGTCGGGCTGTACGCCCTCGACGCCGGCCAGAGCGATCCGCAACAGCCGCACCGCCAGGACGAGGTGTACTTCGTGGTGAGCGGCAGGGCCTCGATCACGGTCGGGGAGGAGACGACGACGGTGGCACGCGGCAGTGTCGTCTACGTGCCCGCCGGGGTGGTGCACAAGTTCCACCACATCACCGAGGACCTGCGGGTATTGGTGGTGTTCTCCCCGCCGGAGGCCTAGCGCGGCAGGCCTTGACCCAGGGTCGTGCCCCCTGATCCCCCTAGGGGGCGGATCAGGGGAGTCCGGGGGCTCGCGGGCCCCCGGACGGTTGTGCGGCCTCCTAGCATCGAGAGCAGGAAGTCACGGCTCAGGAGCTCGAGGAGCTCAGGAAGAGGTTGAGGACATGGACGGCATCCGAGAGACATTCGCAGGCATGCCCTGGTGGGTTAAGTGGGTCGCGATCCCGCTTCTGGTGCTCTTCGTCTTCGGTGGTGTCATCACGAGCATCCTCGGTGCCCTGATCTCGTTCGTCTTCAAGCTGCTGCTCTTCGTCGCCCTCGTGGGCGGCCTGGTCTTCATCGTGAAGAAGTTCACCGGCAGCGGTTCGAAGTCCTCCTCCCGCGACTGGTAGGTCCCGGAGCCCAGGCCCCCTGGGCCCCGGGTCAATCCCGGGGATTAACCCGGGCGGGGGAACGTGAGGTGGCAAACCGCCCACACCGCGGGAATCGGCGGATAGAGTGGCAATCTGTGCCGTTCCCTGGGCATCGGACGCCGATGGTGCCGCACTGACCTGCGGTTTTATCAAGTGCCGGCTGAGTACGACCCCCAGGATCCGCGGCGCGTGCGGGGGCGGCCCCCGCAGGGCGGACCCTCCCCAGGTCCGCCGCCACGCCTGGGGGTGAGCTTTGTCTTCGGTTCACAATGCCGGTGTGCCGACGCTGATCGGTTCGGTGCAGCGCGCGTTGAGGCTGCTCGAAGCAGTGGGTTCCCACAGAGAGGGGGCCCCGGCGAAACAACTGGCGCGCGAAGCCGGGCTCCCGCTCCCCACCGCGTACCACCTCCTGCGCACCCTCACCCACGAGGGTTATCTGCGGCGCGAGGGCGGAGTGTTCGTGCTCGGCGCCGCCGCCGGGCGGCTGGCGGGCGGCGGGCTGCAGCAGAAACGTCGCGGCATGATCCTCGACTCCCTCGCGCACTTCCGCGACGCGGTCGGGGCCCCCGTCTACTTCGCGGTGTTCCGCGAGGGTGAGATCGAGCTCGTGGGAGTTTCGGACACCCCGGCCAGCCCCGCCGTCGAGGAGTGGGCCGATTTCCGCGCGACCGGCCATGCGCACGCCATCGGGCAGTGCCTGCTGGCCCAGCTCGACGAGAAGACGCGCAGGGACTACTACGAGCGGCACCCCGTCGAGGCCGTCACCCAGTACACGGTCCGGGACCAGAGCGCCCTCGAACACCGCATCGGCGCCCTCGGACGCATGGAGCCGGTTACGGAGCGTCAGGAGTACGCGCTGGGCACTGTCTGTGCGGCCATCCCCATCACCGCAGGCGATACCGCCGCAACAATGGCGATTTCCCTCCCTTTGCACCAGGAGGAACGATTGCTGTATGTGGTCGATCAGCTACGGAGTGAAGTAGGCGCGCTGTTGAGCACCCTCTCGTTCTCTATCAGTATCTGAAAACTCACTCCTTGTGATCTGCATGAGCTTCCACCACCCTTGTCAAGAGGGCCCTGGGGGTTCATTCCTGGCCACTTCCACTACAGCGGGGTAGTCCATGCGCGAGTCGGTACAGGCAGAGGTCATGATGAGCTTCCTCGTTTCCGAGGAGCTCTCCTTCCGGATCCCGGTGGAACTCCGGTACGACACCCGTGACCCCTACGCAGTGCGCCTGACGTTCCACCTTCCCGGAGACGCCCCCGTGACCTGGGCGTTCGGCCGGGAGCTGCTCCTCGACGGCATCAACAAGCCGTGCGGCGACGGCGATGTGCACATCGCCCCCACCGATCCCGAGGAATTGTCCGACGTCCACATCCGGCTCCAGGTCGGCTGCGACCGGGCCCTGTTCCGCGCGGGAGCGGCGCCGCTCGTCGCGTTCCTCGACCGTACCGACCGGCTTGTTCCGCTCGGTCAGGAGCGCAACCTCGGCAACTTCGAGGAAGACCTCGACGAGGCACTGGACCGGATCCTGGCCGAGCCGCAGCAGAACGAGCAGAACGCGGGCTGAGCGGCCCGACCGGAAGAGCCGATCAGGCCGACCGCGCGAGCCGGGCGGACCGTACGAGCCGAGTCGCCCCGGGCCCCCGAGCCCCCCGGGTCGCTCAGCGCTTGCGCCGCCGCCCCCGGCCGCCGCGGACCGGCCCAGAAGCCGCCGTTCCGGCCGGTGATCCCGGCCGGTCGGCGGAGACCACCAGCGCGGCGAGCGCGGTGGTCACCGGGACCGAGGCCACCAGGCCGATCGACCCGACGAGGGTCCGTACGATCTCCTCCGCGACCAGCTCGCTGTTGGCCACCGAGCCCATGCTGCTGTTCGCGATCGAGAACAGCAGCAGCAGCGGAAGCGCCGCGCCCGCGTAGGCCAGCACCAGGGTGTTCACCACCGAGGCGATGTGGTCGCGGCCGATCCGAATGGCCGCCCGGTACAAGGCGCGGGACCCCATCGACGAATCGGCCTGGTGGAGTTCCCAGACCGCCGATGTCTGGGTGACCGTCACATCGTCGAGCACACCCAGTGATCCGATGATCACGCCCGCGAGCAGCAGACCGCTCATGTCGATGTCCGGGTAGAGCCCGTGGATCAGCCCCGTGTTGTCGTCGGTGTTGCCGCTGAGGAACGCCCAGTCGACGAACACCGAGCCGAGCAGCCCGATCAGCAGCAGCGAGACGAGCGTGCCCAGGACGGCGACGGACGTACGGGCGCTCAGGCCATGGCACATGTAGAGCGCGATGAGCATGATCGCGCTGGCCCCGACGACCGCGACGACCAGCGGGTTCGAGCCCTGCAGGATCGCCGGGAGGATGAAGAGGGTCAGCACGCCGAAGCTGACCACCAGCGCGATCAGCGCGAACAGGCCTCGCATCCGCCCGACGACGACCACGGCCACCGCGAAGATGCCGGCCAGCACCGCCAGGGGAAGTTTGCGGTTCACGTCGACCACGGAGTACTGGAGGTCCCGGGGCGCGTCCGGCGCGTACGCGACGACCACCTCCTGGCCGTTCTCCAACTGTCGTGGCGCTCCCGGCTGCACGATCTCGACGAACGTGCGGCCCTTGTCCGGCCCGGTGGCGACCTCGACGGTGGCCTTCTTGCAGTCACCGGTCTGCTGGGCCCGGGCCTCGCGGCCCTCCGGAGTGGAGACGCTTCCCGTGGTCGGCACCTGCGAGGCGTTCACCGATTTGCAGTCGACCTGTTCGAGCGCGACGACCTTGCCCTGCTGGGTCTGCCGGTCGAAGCCGACCCCGGAGCGCTCGTGGGCAGGGGCGCCGCCCGGCCAGAGCACCACCATGCCGACGAAGACGGCGACGGCGAAGGGGATCAGGACCGCGGCGATGACCTTGCGCAGGTGCTTCGAGACGGGAGCCGCCGGTCCGTGGCCGTGGGAATGACCGTGGGAGTGGCCCTGGGATGGGCTCTGGTCATGCTCGTGGTCATGCCCGCGGCCCACGTGTGCGTGGTCGGCGTGACCCGGGGGCTCGGTGGGCGCGGAGGGAGGCTGCGGCGAGGACTTCACCGGCAGATCATCGCAAGAGTTGAGGGGGCCCACTGTTCAGCACGCCACAAATGACGCTAGCGTGGGGGCACCTTTGCACAACGCGGGAGCTCGGAGCACCGGGCTGAGAGGGCGCTGATCACCGTACGCGCAGCACATATGCGTACGGGAAGAGGCTGCGTCGACCGCCGAACCTGTTACCGGGTAATGCCGGCGTAGGGAGATCAGGTCTCATGACCATTCAGGACGCACGCACGCCTGCCGTCAGCCAGGACGCCGACGGCCAGACCGAGCGCCAGCCCGGCTGGCACAAGGGATACCTGGCAGGCTCCCGGCCCGACCTCCGGGTTCCGGTCCGCCAGGTCCACCTCACCAACGGCAAGGACGTGACGCTCTACGACACGTCCGGGCCGTACACCGACCCGCAGATCGAGACCGACGTACGGCGTGGCCTGGCCGCGCTGCGCGAGAACTGGATCATCAGCCGCGGCGACACCGAGGAGTACGCGGGCCGGCCGGTGCGGCCCGAGGACGACGGCATCAAGCACACCTCGCCGCGCGGTGGCCTCAAGAACCTCGACGCGGTCTTCCCGGGCCGCCCGCGTCAGCCCCGCCGAGGCCGTGGCGGCGCCGCCGTCACGCAGCTCGCGTACGCCCGCCGCGGCGAGATCACCCCGGAGATGGAGTACGTCGCGATCCGCGAGAACGTCTCCCCCGAGGTCGTCCGCGAGGAGATCGCCGCGGGTCGCGCGGTGCTTCCCGCGAACGTGAACCACCCGGAGATCGAGCCGATGATCATCGGCAAGCGGTTCCTGGTGAAGGTCAACGCCAACATCGGCAATTCCGCGGTCACCTCCTCCATCGAGGAGGAGGTCGACAAGATGACCTGGGCCACCAAATGGGGCGCCGACACGGTCATGGACCTCTCGACCGGCCGCAACATCCACACCACTCGCGAGTGGGTGCTGCGCAACTCCCCGGTTCCGATCGGCACCGTGCCGCTGTACCAGGCGCTGGAGAAGGTCGACGGCCGCGCCGAGGACCTGACCTGGGAGATCTACAAGGACACGGTCATCGAGCAGGCCGAGCAGGGCGTCGACTACATGACGGTCCACGCCGGCGTGCTGCTGCCGTACGTGCCGCTGACCGCCCGCCGCAAGACCGGCATCGTCTCCCGCGGCGGCTCGATCATGGCTGCCTGGTGTCTCGCGCACCACAAGGAGAACTTCCTCTACACGAACTTCGAGGAGCTCTGCGAGATCCTCGCGACGTACGACGTCACGTACTCGCTGGGCGACGGCCTGCGCCCCGGCTCCATCGCCGACGCCAACGACGCGGCGCAGTTCGCGGAGCTGAAGACGCTGGGCGAGCTGAACACGATCGCCAAGCGGCACAACGTGCAGACCATGATCGAGGGCCCGGGCCACGTCCCGATGCACAAGATCAAGGAGAACATCGACCTCCAGCAGGAGATCTGCGAGGAGGCGCCGTTCTACACGCTCGGCCCGCTGACCACGGACGTCGCCCCGGCGTACGACCACATCACCTCGGGCATCGGCGCCGCGATGATCGCCTGGTGGGGCACCGCGATGCTCTGCTACGTCACGCCGAAGGAGCACCTGGGCCTGCCCAACCGCGACGACGTGAAGACCGGCGTCATCACGTACAAGATCGCTGCGCACGCGGCGGACCTCGCCAAGGGCCACCCGGGTGCCCAGGAGTGGGACGACGCCCTGTCGGACGCGCGCTTCGAGTTCCGTTGGGAGGACCAGTTCAACCTGGCCCTCGACCCGGACACGGCCCGCGAGTTCCACGACGAGACGCTCCCGGCCGAGCCGGCCAAGACCGCGCACTTCTGCTCCATGTGCGGTCCGAAGTTCTGCTCGATGAAGATCTCCCAGGACATCCGCCGTGAGCACGGCGGGGACCTGAAGGCCAATGAGATCGAGGCGGGCATGGCGGAGAAGTCCGCCGAGTTCGCGGCGAGCGGGAACCGGGTGTACCTCCCGCTGGCGGACTGACCGCCCGTGGCGGCCGGCGCTGCTCTGGGGAGGATGAGGGGGCTTCCCAGGGCAGCGTTCCGGCCGTGGCGCGATGTTTCACGTGAAACAGGGACGGCCGACCTGCCGCGGCCGCGGCGCTACTGCGTGCCGCCGTCCGGGCTGGTGAAGTCCGGGCTCGTGAAGTCCGGAGGGGTGTAGCCGGGGCGGGGGCCCTGCGAAGGGGACCCCGGACTGGTGAAGTCGGGCCGGCTGTATCCCAGGTTGGGGATGCGCCCGGCCTTCGGCGTGTGCGGGGCCGGATACGCCGGCCCTGCCGGCGCCGCGCTCGGGTCGGCCAGCGCGTCCCGCAGGAACGGCAGGATGCCCCGCTCCAGCAGGGCGTGCCGCCAGGCCTCGCGGGCCCGCGCGACGTCGTCGGGTATCGCGTCGGCCTCGTCCTCGGCCACCACCTCGGTCGCCCGGTTGCGGACGGCCGTCACCAGCAGCCCGATCACCGCGAACAACAGCGACACCACGGTCAGCGCGCCGAACAGCCAACCTGCCGTCAGCATCGTGTCCGCGAAGGCAGGTTCGGGTTCGACCGCCTTCAGGACGTAGCCCACCAGCAGGAATATCACCATCGCGGTGCCCGCCAGGACCGGCGCGAGCACCGCGACGACGGCACTGACACCCGCGCCGTCCTCGCCCTCGCCCTGCAGTCCGGCAGCCTGGTCCGCGGCCGCACCGGGGGTGGACAGGACCTCGTCGCGCCGCTCTCCGCGGATTTTCACGTAGTGGTCGTACTCGGCCGCGGCCGCGGCCGTCAGCAGCGCACTGGCCCCGATGGCCATCGTGCGCAGTTGTTCGGCGTTCAGGCGCTCACCGAGGGCGGCGAGCTCGGGCCGTTCGTGCGCGGTGCGGAGCGCCTCGTCGAGGAGCCGATCGAACTCGGGTCGGTCTTCGGTCAGCAGGTGCGGAGCGCTGTTCATGTGCATCCCCCGATGCTCCGTAGGGACCGGTTTGCCCGCGTAGACCCGGGCGCCGGCACAAACGGAGGAGAGCCTGCTACGGATAGGGCGATGGTAGAGCGCCCATGCCACGCCGTGACAGGGGCTTTCCCGAAATTACCCCCCTTCTGATAACCGTCAGTCGTTCAAGGGGAGTTGCACCACCAGCAGTTTGCCCGCCATCGTGACCCCGCCGTCCATCGCGATGGCGAGCCCCTCCGCGTACACGTGCGGGCCGTTCACGGCCTCCGGTCCGCGCGATCCGTCGCCGTCCTCGGTGCCCACCTCGCCCAGCAGGTACGGAATGGGGCTGTGCCCGTGGACGACGCGGCCGCCGCCGTAGGTGTCGAGGAGTTCGCGTACGGCCTGGGGGCCGGTCTCCTCGTCGCGGAACGCGAACCGCTTGGTGAACTTGCGGAACAGGTCCCAGGTGATGTCGGCGTCGTTGCGGTTGAGCAGCTCGTGGATGGTGTCGTTGACGTCTTCGACGGAGTCGCCGTAGTCGAGGTACGCGGTGGTGTCGGAGTGCAGCAGCAGGTGCCCGTCCTCCAGCACGGCAGCGTCCAGCCGCTGCATCCACTGCAGGTGTACGTCCTCCAGGCGCTCCATGTCGGTGCGCTGGCCGCCGTTGAGCAGCCAGGCGGCCTGGAAGGTGGCGGTGCCGGCGCCCGAGGCGATGGGGGTGTCCCCGAACCGCTTGGCGCCGATGAGCAGCAGCTCGTGGTTGCCCATCAGGGCCTTGCAGTAGCCGCCCGCGGCGGCGGCCTCGGCGGACAGCCGCATGACGAGGTCGATGACGCCGATGCCGTCGGGGCCGCGGTCGGTGAAGTCGCCGAGGAACCAGAGGCGGGCGTTGCCGGCCGACCAGCTGCGGTCGGCGTCGATGAGGCCCTGGGCCTGGAGTTCATGGACGAGCTCGTCGAGATAGCCGTGGACGTCGCCGACGACGTACAGAGGTCCGGGGCCCGCGGCCGGGGGCTCCTGGGGTACGTACTGGACCTGGACGGTGTCGCCCGGCCCTCCGCGGCCGATGATCGGCAGATCCCGGTGGGTGGGGGTGTAGCCCTCGTCGAGCTCGTCCCCGTCGGCCGGAGCGGGCCCGTCCGCGGCCGGGGCCCGGCCCACGGGCGGCTGCGGGGGCACGGGCGGCTGAGGCGGCACGGAGGGCTGCGGGGGCACTGGCGCGCCCTCCCCGTAGTACGCGGGGTACTCGCCGTACACCGGGGCCTCTTCGGGAAGCGCGCCGGGCACGCCGTACGGGACGGGCTCGGTGACCGGAACTCGGAAGTCCCGCAGCGTCTCCGTCCGCATCGCGGGTCCCTGACCGGCCCCCTGAGTCATCGACCCCTCCACCACCGTCGCGCTGCCGTACACCTGCGGACCCTCTTGGCCTCCTGACCGGAGGGTCCGTGATGTCGTGCGCCCATCATAGGAATGCGGCTCGCGCTCTGTGACGCACCAGGGGTGGTGAATCCTGGGCGGAACCAATGGTTCCTGCCGCTTTCTCCCGAAATAGGTGTTGCAGAAATCCCCGGCGGGGCCGTCGGCCCCGCCGGTATCGCGCTGCGGCGGTCAGTCCTTGGCCGGTGACCGGGGCGGGCTGACGGTCGTACGGGGCTGCCTGCGCTGCGAGGAAGTGCGGATGATCAGTTCGGTCGGGACCACCTGCTCGACCGGGCGGCCGGTGTCGACCCCCTCGATGGCGTCGATCAGCAGCTGCACGACGGCAGTGCCGATGCGGCGCGGTTTGAGGGAGAGGGTGGTGATGGGCGGTTCGGTGTTGGCGTACACGGTGGACTCGCTGCAGCACACGAGCAGCAGGTCCTCGGGGACGCGCAGGCCGTAGCGCCGGGCGGCGGCCAGCAGATCGGTGCCGTTGGGGTCGAAGAGCCCGTAGACGGCGTCGGGCCGGTCGGGCCGGGCGAGCAGCCGGTCCGCGGCGACGGCGCCCGCGCACGGGTCGTGGGCGGGGTAGGACTCGTAGACGGGGTCCTGGCCGACGCGCTCGCACCAGCTGAGGTAGGCGGTGGTGGACAGCCGGGTGTAGGTGTCCGTGGTGGTGCCCGTCAGCAGCCCGATCCGGCGGGCGCCGGCGGCCGCGAGGTGGTCGAGCAGGTTGAGTACGGCGGCTTCGTGGTCGTTGTCGACCCAGGCGGTGACGGGGAGGGAGCCCGCCGGGCGGCCGTCGGAGACGACGGGGAGCCCTTGGCGGACCAGTTCACTGACGACGGGATCGTGGTCGGAGGGGTCGATGACGACGGTGCCGTCGAGGGCCACGTTGGACCACACGTCGTGTCGGGAGGTGGCGGGGAGGATGACGAGGGCGTAGCCGCGGGCGAGCGCGGCGGAGGTGGCGGCCCTGGCCATCTCGGCGAAGTACGCGAATTCGGTGAAGGTGAAAGGTTCATCCCCGTACGTGGTCACGGTCAGGCCGATGAGACCCGACTTGCCGGTACGGAGGGTGCGGGCCGCTGCGGAAGGGCGATAGCCCAGCCGGTCGGCGACCTCGCGAACGTGGCGGCGGGTGGCGTCCGGCAGCCGCCCCTTGCCATTGAGGGCGTCGGAGACTGTCGTGATCGAGACGCCCGCCGCGGCGGCCACGTCCCTGATGCCGGCCCGGCTCTGTCGGCCGGCGGCCCGCCGGGTGGTCTCGGTCCGGCTCACCTGATGCTTCCCTGCTGCTGTCATGGCGAGCCGATAGTAGGGCTCGGCGGGGTGGGTGGTCCGGGTGCATATGCACCCGTTGACAGGCACGATTCTGCATGGTTCGCCACCCCCAATGACCTTGGAAACGAAGGAATTTGAGTGCGGAGAGTGAGTGGGGCGTTTGTCGTCGGGCCCGGGCATGCCAAAGAGGTGTGGTCTCGGGACGGTCTCAACTCACCTGTACGAGGGATGCGCGCCACGGCGCGGGCCACCGGCGTGCGCATATATGCGCACGCTCCCCCGCAATCCTGGCGCCGCCCATTTTCGAGAGAGCGGAATCCTCATAAGGTGAGCAGTATTGAGTCGACGGCGACGTCGTACGGGACGGTCGAGGAGGACCTGCGGTGAGCGAGAAGAGCCCGAAGCTGCGCGCCGAGCTGGACGGCATTCCCACCTACAAGCCCGGGAAGCCCGCTGCGGCGGGCGGGCCCGTCGCGTACAAGCTGTCCTCGAACGAGAACCCGTACCCGCCGCTGTCCGGGGTGCTGGAGACCGCGGTCGCGGCGGCCGGACAGTTCAACCGCTACCCCGACATGGCCTGCACGGGCCTGGTGAACGAGCTCGCCGAGCGGTTCGGGGTGCCGGTCGAGCACATCGCCACCGGCACGGGCTCCGTGGGCGTGGCCCAGTCGCTGATCCAGTCGACGGCCGGCCCGGGCGACGAGGTCATCTACGCCTGGCGGTCCTTCGAGGCCTACCCGATCATCACGCAGATCTCGGGCGCCACGTCCGTCCAGGTCCCGCTGACCGACGGAGACGTGCACGACCTCGACGCGATGTTCGACGCGATCACCGAGCGGACCCGGCTGATCTTCGTCTGCAACCCCAACAACCCCACCGGCACCGCCGTGCGCCGCGCCGAGCTGGAGCGGTTCCTGGACCGGGTGCCCTCGGACATCCTGGTGGTGCTGGACGAGGCGTACCGCGAGTTCGTCCGGGACACCGAGGTGCCGGACGGCATCGAGCTCTACCGCAGCCGCCCGAACGTCTGCGTGCTGCGTACGTTCTCCAAGGCGTACGGGCTGGCCGGCCTGCGCGTCGGCTTCGCGGTGGCACACGAGCCGGTGGCTGCGGCGCTGCGCAAGACGGCGGTGCCGTTCGGCGTCAGCCAGCTCGCCCAGGACGCGGCGGTCGCCTCGCTGCGAGCCGAGGACGAGCTGATGGGCCGGGTCGGGGCGCTGGTGGGCGAGCGCGCCCGGGTCCACAGGACGCTGCTCGGCCAGGGCTGGACCGTGGTGCCGGACACGCAGGCGAACTTCGTGTGGATGCGGCTGGGGGAGCGGACCGCCGATTTCGCGGCGGCCTGCGAGAAGGCCGGCGTGGTGGTCCGGCCCTTCGCCGGCGAGGGCCTGCGGGTCACGATCGGCGAGCCCGAGGCGAACGACATCTTCCTGCACACGGCCGAGGCCTTCTTCAAGGAGATGTGACCCCGTGGGACCGCGCGAGCCCTGAACGGCTACGCGAGTTCCACGCGGATCGGGTCGCCGTCGCGGACGGTGGACAGCAGGCGGGGGTCGCCGTCGAACGAGCCGAGCACGTTGCACGGGCTCGCCAGGCGGCTCTCGCCTCCGCGCGATATGGGCGTGGGGCCGTAGGGCAGCGCGAGTGCGTCGCCCTCGGTCCAGAACGCGACCGTGCCCGGGTCGACGACCTGCCTGGCGTCGTGTTCCAGCGCCACCGAGACGCCGGTGTCGAAGTAGACCTCCTCGCCCCAGGTGTTGGCGGAGGCCGAGATCGGGAGGGCCTCGGCCAGCGCCTTGCTGGTCGGAGTCTCGTCAAGGGCTGCCGTGAGCTGGCCCGCGGGCCAGGAGATACGAATCCTCATGGGCGGCATTCAACAATCTGTTGAATGTGTTGGCTAGGGGGACCCCGGCCGAAACCCGTCGAAGCCGGTGCGACATAATGCTTGTGAATGTGAACGCGTTCACAAGCGCGTCCTGCTTTATCCCGTATTGAGTAGGACGTACCAGGCAAACTGCGACAGTGACCACGGCGCACCGAAGGAGACGACGACGTGGACGTAGCTTTGGCGCCAGAGACGTTGGCGCGATGGCAGTTCGGCATCACCACCGTCTACCACTTCCTCTTCGTCCCGCTGACGATCTCGCTCGCCGCGCTCACGGCAGGCCTTCAGACCGCCTGGGTGCGTTCGGGGAAGGAGAAGTACCTCAGGGCCACCAAGTTCTGGGGCAAGCTCTTCTTGATCAATATCGCCATGGGTGTCGTCACGGGCATCGTGCAGGAGTTCCAGTTCGGCATGAACTGGTCCGACTACTCGCGCTTCGTCGGTGACATCTTCGGAGCGCCGCTGGCCTTCGAGGCGCTCATCGCCTTCTTCTTCGAGTCGACCTTCATCGGGCTGTGGATCTTCGGCTGGGACAAGCTGCCGAAGAAGATCCACCTGGCCTGCATATGGATGGTCTCGATCGGCACCATCCTCTCCGCGTACTTCATCCTCGCGGCCAATTCCTGGATGCAGCACCCGGTCGGCTATCGGATCAACGAGGAGAGGGGCCGGGCCGAGCTCACCGACTTCTGGCTGGTCCTCACGCAGAACACCGCGCTGACCCAGTTCTTCCACACCATCACGGCGGCCTTCCTGGTCGGCGGCGCCTTCATGGTCGGCATCTCCGCCTTCCACCTGGCACGCAAGAAGCACATCCCCGTGATGCGGACCTCGCTGCGGCTCGGCCTGGTCACGCTGATCATCGCCGGCATGGGCACGGCCATCAGCGGCGACCTGCTCGGCAAGGTGATGTTCAAGCAGCAGCCGATGAAGATGGCCGCCGCGGAGGCCCTCTGGGACGGCGAGGCGCCGGCGCCCTTCTCCGTCTTCGCATACGGAGACGTCGAAAAGGGACACAACAAGGTCGCGATAGAGATCCCGGGCCTGCTGTCCTTCCTGGCCAACGACGACTTCACCTCCTTCGTCCCCGGCATCAACGACGTCAACAAGGCCGAGCAGGAGAAGTTCGGACCCGGCGACTACCGGCCCAACATCCCGGTCGCCTACTGGGGCTTCCGCTGGATGATCGGCTTCGGCATGGCCTCGCTCGGCGTCGGCGTGCTGGGACTCTGGCTCACCCGGAAGAAGTTCATGCTGCCGCCGGGGCTGCGCACCGGCGAGGAAGAGGTCCCGCACCTGGTCCTCTTCAAGAAGGCGCTGAGCCCCCGGTTCGCCACGTGGTACTGGATCGTCGCCCTCTGGACCATGGGCTTCCCGCTCATCGCCAACTCCTGGGGCTGGATCTTCACCGAGATGGGCCGCCAGCCCTGGGTGGTCTACGGAGTCCTGCGCACCCGTGACGCGGTCTCGCCCCACGTCTCCCAGGGCGAGGTGCTGACCTCGATGATCGGCTTCACGCTCCTGTACGCCGTGCTCGCGGTGATCGAGGTCAGGCTGCTGGTGAAGTACGTGAAGCTCGGCCCGCCCGAGCTCACCGAGGCCGACCTGAACCCGCCCACCAAGATCGGCGGGGACGACAAGAACCCCGACCGGCCGATGGCCTTCTCGTACTGAGGCTGAGGGGACCACACCATGCAACTCCATGACGTCTGGTTCGTGCTCATCGCCGTCCTGTGGACCGGCTACTTCTTCCTGGAGGGCTTCGACTTCGGAGTCGGCGTCCTGACCAAGCTGCTCGCCCGCGACCGCAAGGAGCGCCGGGTCCTGATCAACACGATCGGACCCGTGTGGGACGGCAACGAGGTCTGGCTGCTCACCGCCGGCGGGGCCACCTTCGCCGCCTTCCCCGAGTGGTACGCCACCCTCTTCTCCGGGTTCTACCTGCCGCTCCTGCTCATCCTGGTCTGCCTGATCATCCGCGGTGTCGCCTTCGAGTACCGGCACAAGCGGGACGAGGAGCGGTGGCAGACCAACTGGGAACACGCCATCTTCTGGACCTCGCTGATCCCCGCGTTCCTGTGGGGTGTGGCCTTCGCGAACATCGTGCGCGGAGTCAAGATCGACGAGCACATGGATTACGTCGGCAGCCTCTTCGACCTGCTCAACGTCTACTCCCTGCTCGGCGGACTCGTCACGCTCGCCCTCTTCACCTTCCACGGGACGGTGTTCACCTCGCTCAAGACGGTCGGGGACATCCGCGAGCGCTCGCGCGCGCTGGCGACCCGGCTGGGTGTGCTCACCGCCGTGCTGGCCCTCGTCTTCCTGATCTGGACGCAGGTCTCGCGCGGTGACGGCAAGAGCCTGATCGCCATGGCCGTCGCGGTCCTGGCCCTGGTCGGGGCCCTCGGCTTCAACCTCGCGGGCCGCGAGGGCTGGTCGTTCGCCCTGTCCGGGATCACCATCGCCGCCGCGGTCGCGATGCTCTTCCTGACGCTCTTCCCGAACGTGATGCCGTCCTCGCTGAACGACGCCTGGAACCTCACGGTCACCAACGCCTCGTCCAGCCCGTACACCCTGAAGATCATGACCTGGTGCGCCGGGGTGGCCACGCCGCTCGTCCTGCTCTACCAGGGCTGGACGTACTGGGTGTTCCGCAAGCGGATCGGTACGCAGCACATCGCTGACGCGCACTGATCCCGACCCTGCTGCCCGACCCTGCTCTGGGGGATGTTTCACGTGAAACCGATCGACCCGCGCCTGCTTCGGTACGCCCGCTCCACCCGCCTCTTCCTGGCGGCCGTGGTGGCCCTGGGACTTGCCGGGGCAGGGCTGGTCGTCGGTCAGGCGATGCTGATCGCCGAGATCGTGGTCGGAGCCTTCGAACAGGGGCTGGACGGCGAGGCGCTGCGCACACCGCTGCTGCTGCTCGCTGCGGTCGCGCTGGGGCGTGGCCTGCTCGCCTGGCTCACGGAGCTGGCCGCCCACCGGGCCAGTGCGGCGGTCAAGTCGCAGCTCAGGGGGCGACTGCTGGACCGGGCCGTGGATCTGGGACCCGGCTGGCTGAGCGGTCAGCGGACGGGATCGCTGGTGGCGCTGGCCACCCGGGGCGTGGACGCCCTCGACGACTACTTCTCCCGCTACCTGCCCCAGCTGGGGCTCGCGGTGGTCGTCCCGGTGGCGGTTCTCGCCCGGATCGTCACCGAGGACTGGGTGTCGGCGGCCATCATCGTGGTCACCCTGCCGCTCATCCCGCTGTTCATGGTGCTGATCGGCATGGCCACCCAGTCCCGGATGGACCGCCAGTGGCGGCTGCTGTCCCGGCTGTCTGGGCACTTCCTGGACGTGGTGGCCGGGCTGCCGACGCTGAAGGTCTTCGGCCGGGCCAAGGCCCAGGCCGAGTCGATCCGCAAGATCACCGACGATTACCGGCAGGCGACGGTGCGGACCCTGCGCATCGCCTTCCTGTCCTCCTTCGCCCTGGAGCTGCTGGCGACGCTGTCGGTGGCGCTCGTCGCCGTGACCATCGGCATGCGGCTGGTCCACGGGGAGCTCGACCTGTACACCGGGCTGGTCATCCTGATCCTGGCGCCCGAGGCGTATCTGCCGCTGCGCCAGGTCGGGGCGCAGTACCACGCGGCCGCCGAGGGGCTGGCTGCCGCGGAGGAGATCTTCGAGGTGCTCCAGACCCCCGTCGCCGTCTCCGGCGGCGTGGCCCCGGTGCCGGCCGCGGGGTTGCGGATCGAGTGCGACGGGGTCGCGGTCCGCTACGAGGGCCGGGGCGAGGATTCGCCGGGACCGGTCTCGCTGGAGGTCGGACCCGGGGAGTGCGTCGCCCTCACCGGGCCGAGCGGGGCGGGCAAGTCCACGCTGCTCCAGGTACTGCTGGGCTTCGTCGAGCCCACCGCCGGGCAGGTGCGGATCGGAGGCGTGGACCTCGCCTCGCTGTCGCTCGAACAGTGGCGGGAGCGGATCGCGTGGGTGCCGCAGCGGCCCCACCTGTTCGCCGGGACGATCGCGCAGAACGTACGGCTGGCACGGCCGGACGCGTCCGCGGACGCGGTGGCCGGGGCGTTGAAGGACGCCGGGGCATGGGAGTTCGTGGCCGCGCTGCCGCGCGGTGTCGACACGGAGCTCGGCGAAGGCGGGGTCGGGCTGTCCGCCGGGCAGCGCCAGCGGCTGGCACTGGCGCGGGCGTTCCTCGCGGACCGGCCGGTGCTGCTGCTGGACGAGCCGACGGCCGCTCTCGACGGGGAGACCGAGGCGGCGGTGGTCGATGCCGTACGGCGCCTCGCGGTGGGGCGGACCGTGCTGCTGGTCGTTCACCGGCCGGCGCTGCTGGCCGTGGCCGACCGGGTGGTGCGGGTGGGCGCGGCGGGGGTCCTGCCGACTCCTTCCGCCGTCCGGCTCGGGAAGACCGAAACCGCGGCTTCCGGGGGTCTCGCCGGGAAGCACAACGGGCCGTCCGGCCCCGGGGAGTGGATCCTCGGCAGCGCCTCGGAGAAGGCGGCCAAGGCGGGCGGCACCGACTCGGGCGGGGGCGATCCGCTGCGGCGGGTGCGCGCCGTGGCCAAGGCCTGGCAGGGGCGGTTCCGGCTCGGTCTGCTGCTCGGTGCCCTGGCCGTCGGATGCAGCGTCGGGCTGATGGCCGTCTCCGGATGGCTCATCTCGCGGGCCTCGGAACAGCCGCCGGTGCTCTACCTGATGGTGGCGGTCACGGCCACCCGGACCTTCGGGATCGGGCGGGCCGTCTTCCGGTACGCGGAGCGGCTCGTCTCCCATGACGCCGTGCTGCGGATGCTCGCCGACCTGCGGGTGTCGGTGTTCCGCCGACTGGAGCGCATCGCGCCCGCCGGGCTGCGCGCGCAGCGGCGCGGAGACCTGCTGGCCCGCCTGGTGGCCGACGCCGACTCCCTCCAGGACTACTGGCTGCGCTGGCTGCTGCCGGTCGGCACCGCGGTGCTCGTCGGCACCGGGTCGGTCGCCTTCACCGCCTGGCTGCTGCCCGGGGCGGGAGCCGCGCTCGCCGTAGGGCTGCTCGCGGCCGGGGTCGGGGTGCCGCTGGTCAGCGGAGCCTGTTCCCGGCGTGCGGAGCGGCGGCTGGCGCCGGCCCGGGGAGAACTCGCCACCCGGGTTGCCGATCTGCTGACCGGGACCGCCGAGCTGACCGTCGCCGGCGCTCTGGCCGGGCGCAAGGACGCCGCGAAGGAGAGCGACCGGACCCTGACCGGCATCTCCGCGCGGGGAGCCGCCGCCACCGGACTCGGGAGCGGGCTGACCGCCCTCGTGTGCGGGCTGACGGTGGTGGTCGCCGCGGCCTTGGCCGCCGACGCCGTGCACGGCGGGCAACTGTCCGGAGTGGCCATGGCCGTGGCCGTGCTGACCCCGCTCGCCGCCTTCGAGGCGGTCAACGGGCTGCCCCTGGCCGTCCAGTACCGGCAGCGGGTGCGCCGCAGCGCCGAGCGGATCTACGAGGTCATCGACTCTCCCGCCCCGGTCGCCGAGCCGGAGCGGCCGGCCGCGGTGCCGGCCTCCCCCTTCCCGCTGCGGCTGACCGGACTCGCCGTCCGGCATCCCGGGCAGGAGCAGGACGCGCTGCGGGGGCTGGACCTCACCCTGGAGGCCGGCCGACGGATCGCGGTCGTCGGCTCCTCGGGTGCGGGCAAGACCTCGCTGGCCCAGGTCCTGCTGCGGTTCCTCGACCCGCACGACGGCACGTACACCCTGGGTGGCGCCGACGCGCGCACGCTCGACGGCGACGACGTCCGCCGGATGGTGGGCCTGTGCGCGCAGGACGCGCACCTCTTCGACAGCTCGGTACGGGAGAACCTGCGGCTGGCCCGCACCGGGGCGAGCGAGGAGGAGCTGCGGGAGGCCCTTGCGGCAGCCCGGCTGCTGGAGTGGGCCGACGGCCTCCCGGACGGGCTGGACACGCTGGTCGGCGAGCACGGCGAGCGGATCTCCGGAGGTCAGCGCCAGCGGCTGGCCCTGGCCCGGGCGTTGCTCGCCGATTTCCCCGTCCTCGTACTCGACGAGCCGGCCGAGCACCTGGACCTGGCGACGGCGGACGCCCTGACGGCGGATCTGCTCGCCGCGACCGAGGGCCGCACCACCGTGCTGATCACGCACCGGCTGGCCGGCCTGGAGGCGGTTGACGAAGTGCTCGTACTGGATCAAGGAGCGGTCGTGCAGCGCGGTACGTACGCCGAACTGGCCGCAGTCGAGGGTCCCCTGCGGAACCTGCTGGAGCGGGAGCGGGCGGCCGATGGAGCCCTGGCCGACTTTCCCCGGTAAAAGGGACTAACTAGGCTCAAGGGCATGTCGTTGCAGGAGTCGCAGGAACCGCCGGAATCACCACCCGGAACACCGGACCCGCTGGAGGCAGCCACCCAGGCCACCCGGAGTCTGCAGGGCCTCTCCACCGAGCTCACTGCCCGGGTGCCACAACTGCTGGAGGCCATGCGTTCCGTGGGCACCGGTCTCGAACTGCACTCCACCCTCGACCGCATCTGCGAAACGGCGGCCGAGCTCGCGGACGCCCGGTACGCGGCGATCGGGGTCGTCGACACCGAGGGCCGCGGACTGTCGGACTTCGTCACCTTCGGCATCGACGCCGAGACGGCCCGGAAGATCGGGCACCGGCCGGACGGGAAGCGGGGTCTGCTCGGTGCGCTGATCTCCCATCCCGACACGGTGCAGCTCGCCGATCTCACGAAGGACCCGCGCTCGGCCGGGTTCCCGCCGCACCACCCGCCCATGAAGACCTTCCTCGGCGTCCCGATCCGGGTGCAGGGGGAGATCTTCGGCAATCTGTACCTCGCCGAGAAGAACGGCGGCGGCCGGTTCAACGACTACGACGTCCACATGGTCCGGGTCCTGGCCACCGAGGCGGGCATCGCCATCGGCAATGCCCGGCTGTACGAGGCCGCCACCCAGCGGGAGCGGTGGATCGACGGCTCGGTGGCCGTCACGACCGCCCTGCTGTCGGGCGGGGACGCGGACGACGCCCTCTCGGTGGTGGCCGAGCAGGCCCGCCACCTGGCGGATTCCGCCGCCGGAATCGTGATGCTGCCGGCCGAGGAGGGCGGCATGGAGATCGTCGCCGTCTCCGCCGAGAACGCGGCCAGCTCGCTCGGCCTGGTGATCCCGGCTGAGAGCCCGGTGGTGGCGAAGCTGCTCGAGGGCGAGCCGGTCTTCGTGGAGGACGCTGCCGGCGATCCCCGCACGAGCAGCCGGCTGACCAGCCAGTACGGCCCCTGCATGATGCTGCCTCTGCACAGTGGCGGGCGGGTGCTGGGTGCGCTGGTGACACCGCGGGCCCGCGGCAAGAGGCCGTTCAGCGAGGCCGAACGGACCCTGGCCACCCAGTTCGCCTCCCAGGCGGCGCTCGCGCTGATGATGGCCGAGGCGCAGCGCGACCGGGAGCGGCTCGCGGTGTTCGAGGATCGCGACCGGATCGCCCGGGACCTGCACGACCTGGTCATCCAGCGGCTGTTCGCCACCGGGATGATGCTGGAGGGCGCCCAGCGGCGGTCCGTCGTCCCCGAGGTCGTCGACGGGGTCGGCAAGGCCGTGGACGAGCTGGACGTGACGATCCAGGAGATCCGTACCGCGATTTTCGCGCTCCAGCAGGGACCGGCCGAGGCTCCGTCGGGACTGCGTACCCGGGTCCTGCGGGAGATCAACATGGCCGCCGTGCCGTTGGGCTTCAAGCCGGCGCACCGGTTCCTCGGCCCGATCGACACGGTGGTCGGCGAGCTGGTGGGCAAGAACCTGATCGCGGCGCTGCGCGAGGCCCTGTCGAACGCCTTCCGGCACTCGGAGGCGTCACGGATCGAGGTGGTCGTGGACTGCACCGGCACACTGACCGACGGGCGGCCCGGGGTGCGGTTGGAGGTCGCGGACGACGGGGTGGGCATCCCCGAGGGCGGCCGGCGCAGCGGGCTGCGGAATCTGCGTCGGCGGGCCGAGTCGCTGGGCGGGTCCAGCTCGTACGGCCCGGGCATCGGGGAGGACGGCAACGGGACCACCCTGGTGTGGGAGGCCCCGCTCTGACGTCCCCGCGCCGGTACCGGCTCCGGCTCGCTCCGACGCCTTGACGCCGTCCTGGGCCGTGTCGTCGAAGTCCCGTCCGGCCGGCGGCTCGGGCGGCCGACGCCCCTTTGACGAAACTCCCTAGTGCTGGTGTGCGGCGCGTTCCGCGAGGATGCGCTCGATGACGACGGCGACGCCGTCCTCGTTGTTGGCGACCGTACGGCCGGAGGCGGCCTCGATCACATCCGGGTGGGCATTGCCCATCGCGTACGAAGTGCCCGCCCAGCGGAGCATCTCCACGTCGTTCGGCATGTCACCGAAGGCGACGACCTCGGCGGGGGAAATGCCGCGCTCGGCGCAGCACAGCTCCAGGGTGCTGGCCTTGGAGACCCCCGGTCCGCTGATCTCCAGCAGGGCGGTGGGGCTGGAGCGGGTGATCGACGCGTAGGCCCCGGCGGCCGAGCGGGCGAGTGCCAGGAACTCGTCAGGGGCGAGCTCGGCATGGTGCGCGAGCAGCTTGAGGACAGGAGTGGAGGTGTCGTCCGCCTCCTCCTCCAGCAGCTTCTCGGCGGTGGCCACATGGGCACCCGGGTCCTGGAAGAAGGGCGGGTACAGCGGTTCGTAGTTGATGCCGGTGGTCATCTCGACCGCGAAGGAGGTGCCCGGCGCGGCAGCGCGCAGCGTCTCCACGACCGTCAGCGCCGTGGCCCGCGGCAGTGCGCGGACCTGTACGAACTCCCGGCCTGCGTGGAGATCGACCACCGCGGCCCCGTTCGCGCAGATCGCCAGGCCGTGGCCGTGGACGTGGTCGCTGACCACGTCCATCCAGCGGGCCGGGCGGCCGGTCACGAAGAAGACCTCGATCCCGGCCTCCTCGGCGGCGGCGAGCGCGGCGACCGTGCGGTGCGAGACGGATTTGTCGTCGCGCAGCAGGGTGCCGTCGAGGTCGGTGGCGATGAGCCGGGGAGTGGGGGTTGGCCCGTCCGGGCGCTGGGGAGCCGAGGTCACGGATCCATCTTCGCCCATGGCCTTGCCGCAGCCGACCAGAGCGGGCCGGGCTCCTGTGCCGGATGGCGATGTTTCTCCCCCGGCGGCGGCCGGGCGGGTGCCTGCGGTGAGCCGGGAACGGACGACGTTTCACGTGAAACATGGGCGGGGTCGTAGTCTCGAATGTATGAGTCTGCTTCTGAGCACTGTGATCCTCCCGGTACGTCCGTGGCGTGAGGGCGGCCGTGACCAGTGGGTGCGAGCCGAGCGGCTCGGGTTCCACACCGCGTACACCTACGACCACCTGACCTGGCGGTCCTTCCGCGACCGGCCGTGGTTTGGCGCGATCCCGACCCTGACCGCGGCGGCCGCCGCCACCGAGAAGATGCGCCTGGGCACGCTCGTCACCTCCCCGAACTTCCGGCACCCGGTGACGCTGGCCAAGGAGCTGATGTCGCTGGACGACATCTCCGGCGGCCGGATCACCCTCGGGATCGGCGCCGGCGGCAACGGGTTCGATGCCACCGCCCTGGGTCAGGACCCCTGGACCCCGCGTGAGCGCGCGGACCGCCTGGCGGAGTTCGTACCGCTGCTGGACCGGCTGCTCACCGAGACCGAGATCAGCGAACGGGGCGCCTTCTACTCCGCCGAGGAGGCCCGCAACCTCCCCGGCTGTGTGCAGCGGCCGCGACTGCCCTTCGCCGTCGCCGGAAACGGCCCGCGGGGCATGAAGCTGGCCGCCGCCCACGGCCAGGCCTGGGTGACCACCGGCGATCCGAAGCTTTTCGACGAGGGCACCCCCGAGCAGTCGCGGGAGGCCATCCGCGGCCAGCTGGGCCGGCTCGACAAGGTATGCGCCGAGATCGGGCGCGCGTCCGAGCCGATGGGGAAGATCCTGCTGACCGGCTTCACCCCGGACCGCAACACGATGCTGGATTCCGTCGACGCGTTCGTCGACTTCGCCGGCCGCCACCGGGAGCTCGGCATCACCGAGATCGTGATCCACGCGCCGATCCCGGACTCCGAGTTCGCCGCCGACGAGAAGGTCTTCGAGCAGATCGCCACCGAGGGCCTGGCCCAGCTGAACGGCTGAAACGGCGAGGATGCCCCCGTCGCCGCCGGGCGACGGGGGCATCCCGCTCAGGACCGCAGGCTGTCCAGGGAGGACCGGGCGCGCTCCAGCAGCTCGTCCGGGACCCCCTCGGGCATGGCCCGGAACTCCTCGATCAGTGCCGAGAGCCGAGCGGCTCCCGCCTCTTCCCGACCGATCTCCTGCTCGGTCCAGGCGGCGTACTGCACGCACTGGAGCCGGTCCCCCAGATGGTCCGGGCCCAGTTCCGCGTACAGGTCACCGGCCCGCGCGGTCAGCTCGATCTCCTCCAGCCTCAGCGCCTCGGTGTCCACCTCGACGCGGCGGGAGCCCTCGCCACCCGTGTCGGCCTCGTCCTCCTCCGCGGTCTGCTCGTACGAGGTGACCCGCCAGTCGAGCAGCTGCGCCAGCTGCAGCCAGGTCTGAGCGAGCTCGCCCCGCAGCTGCGGGGCGGCCCGGCCCTCGCCGGCCTCCCCGCGCCCGGCCGGCGCGGCCTCGGCCAGAGCGACATTCAGGACCCCGGCGGCCTGGTCCATCAGGTCCCGCGCCCGCGCCCACGCCGCCGCATCGCCGTCTCCGCGCGGAGCCATCCAGGCCAGGGAGCGCAGGATCCGTACCTCGGCGACCGGGGCGTCCCCCGTCACCCGGTACAGCTCCAGGGACCGCTCGTACGCGGCGAGCGCCTCCTGGTCCAGGCGCGCGGCGGACAGCTGTTCCGCGGCCGCCTGCGCCAGGGCGGCCTGCGGGCGGGTGTCCTCCCAGCCCTTGGCCACCTCCGCCGCCAGCAGGTACTGCTCCGCCGCCGCCCGGGAGTCGCCCAGCTGCCGCAGCAGATCGCCGAGGAACTCCCGTACGGACACGGCCTGTCCCTCGCCGTGCTCCAGCAGATCGGGCAGGGTCGACTGCAACACCTCCGCCGCGTCGGCGTGCCGGCCCTCCCGCGCGTACGCCCGGGCCAGCACCAGCCGGGCCTGCGCCCCGCCGTCGGCGGTCAGACCCGCCTGGTCGAACCAGTGCGCCGCGGTGAGGGCGTGCTCGGCCGCTTCCGCCGCGGCATCGGTCCGGCGCAGCAGGATGTCCGCGAGGGTGAGCCGTACGACGCCCTGCGTCTCGGCCTCCGTCACCTCCGCGGAGTACTCCAGCGCGGAACGCGCCGCCTCCTCGGCCTCCTCGGGCCGCTCCACGGACATCAGGACACCGGCCCGCAGCACCAGCGCATCAACCGCCTGCCAGGGCAGACCGGCCGACACCGCGCGCGCCGCGGACGCGGCCAGCAGCGGCAGGGCCCGCTCGGGCTCACCCTGCGACAGCGCGACGCGGCCCAGCATCTCCTCGGCCTCGGCCGCCAGATCGGGCAGAGCCTGCTCGTACGCGGCGACGAAGGCGTCGAGTTCGGCCGCCAGTTCACCGTGCCCGTGGTCCTGCCCCGGCCCGTGGAGGTGCTCGTGCTCGGGGCCGGACTCCAGCGAGCGCAGGTACGACTCCACGCGGATCGACGACAGCTCCGCCAGTGCGATCCGGCGCCCGCGCAGCGGCTCGTCCGCGTCCAGCGCCTCGGCGGCCTTCAGCGCCACCGCCAGCAGCTCGCGGATCCGCTGCGGTTCGGCGCCGGACTGCGCGGCCGCGCTGGCCAGCCGCAGCTCGGCCAGTGCGGCGCGCTCCGAGTGGCCGAGCTCGCGGTAGCGGTCGCGGACCGCCTCCAGCAGCGCCGCCGCGTTCGCGGCCCCGCCGCGCGCCGCCGTAAGGGCCCGCTGGTCCGCGACGTCGGCCGCGAGCAGCGGGTCCACCTCGTCCCCCGGGCGCGCGTCCACCCGTACACCGACCTCGGCCCAGAGCGCGTCCGCCGCCGGGTGCCGCTGTTCCCGGGCCTGCCGGGCCCGTTCCACCAGCTCCTCGACATCGGCCGCGGGCGGCGCGGGCACGGCCGCGGCCGCAGATGCGCTCACGGCGGCGGCCGGCCGGGGCAGCGCGCTGCTGCGCACCCCCAGCGGCAGTACGCCGACCAGCGGCTCCCGCCCGATCCGGGCCAGGAAGCGGTCGGAGACCCGGGTGGTGCCGTTGCGGGCGTCGAACCGGCGGGCGATCCCGAGCGAGCTCGCGCGCAGCACCTCGTACAGCTCGGAGACCGTGTGCGGGACGCCCTCGTACGGGAGGGCAGGGCTCTGGCCGTGCCCCAGCTCCGTCAGCCGGCGCAGCAGTACCAGGATGCCGCCGTGGAAGGCCGTCTGGTCGTCGGCATTGACCAGCGGGCTCATGTGGGCGGCGTGCTCGGCGAGGATCTCCAGGCCGCGCGACTCGTTGCCGCTCAGGGCGCAGAACTCGATGTGCTTGCCGATCGAGGGCAGCAGGCTCTCGTTGCCGCGGGCCATGCGGTAGCCGCGTACGTGGTGCGAACGGGCCTCGTCGAAGCGGCCCAGGCGCAGCAGGGGCAGCAGCGAGGTGGCGAGCAGCCGGTGGGGTTCCTCGGCGCAGGTCCGCTCGCCCGCCAGGACGGGCTGCCAGAGCTCCAGGGCCCGGGCGTCGTCCCCGCGCAGCACGGCGTACGCGCCCTGGCCGTTGAGCTCGCAGGCGTGGCAGTCGCTCATGTCGTCGCGGTCGGCCGCCAGCCAGGCGCGGTGGGCCCGCTCGGCCCGGTCGTCCTCGCCGATCGCGTCGGCGAGCCACAGCTCGGACTCGCGCACCGGCCGCTCGCTGTAGCCGGCGATCCGGTAGCGGCGCTCCATCTCGTCCAGCCAGCCGACGGCGGACTCCAGCGGGATCTCAGGGGAATCGCTGATGGCCGTGGCCACCCACTTGAACTGCCAGAACAGCGAGTGGGCGGCCCACCGGTCGAAGGAGCCGGGGTCCTTGTCGTACTCCTGGAGCAGCCGGGCGAAGGGCACCAGCATCTTCGAGGACTCGGCGCTCCAGAGGTAGGCGTTGATCAGGTTGTCCAGGGCCGTGCGGAACAGGGCCCCGTCACCGATCGCCTCCGCCGCGCCCACGAGCACCTCGGCGTGCGCGTTGCGCGCGGCTCCGTTCGGGGAGCTCCTGTTCTCGGCCAGGCCCTGCTCGATCTCCTCGCGCGTCAGCGTGGTCACTTCTGTCCCTCCTGGGAGTCGGTGGAGTGGGTCGCCCATTCCAGAAGCCCGAGGAAGGCCCGGTTGAGCAGCGTGGAGTCGGCGGGACGCAGCGGCCGCTGGGACATCAGCAGCGCCTGCCCGTACAGCGATTCGACGGCGGTGCCGGTCAGGGCCTCGTCGGGCAGGGCCGAGATCCGGCGGATCAGCGGGTTGTTGTGGTTGAGCACCAGACGGGCGCGCGGCGCGGAGCCGCGCAGCGCGCCGAGGATTCCGCTCCAAAGGGAGTCGGCGCTGTCCAGCGCCGCGGTGCGGTCGCGTTCCTGTCGGGCCTGGCGGTCGTCGAGGTAGAGCGCGGGGACGGACACGGGCTGGAAGGCACGCAGCACGACATCGCAGCCCTGTGCCTCCAGCCGGGTGCGGGCCGTGGACAGGAAGGGCGCGAGGGCCAGTTCGGCGGAGGTCGGGACCGGGTCGAGGCGCTCGGTGACGGCCCCGGCGTCCAGCTCCGTGACCTTGAGGTCCGGCCGGACGGCGGGCAGCAGGGCGAGCAGGTCGGCGTCGTACGTGTATCCGGCGTTGATGACACCGAGGCCGTGGGCCGCCGCGATCGGGGCGATCTGACGGAACTCCTCGACGGTCCGCGTGAAGTGGATCTCGGTGTGGGCCGCCGTGAACTCCTGGAGGCTCATCGAGCCCTCGCTCGTCTCGAACGGCAGCCAGGGCAGCATCAGGCCGAGCAGCTCGGCGTCGTGCCGGGCCAGGGACTTCACCCCGAGGTGGTGGACGCTCAGGAAGGCGGCCAGGCGCTCCGGTTCGCTCGCGGCGAGCTCGCCGAGCCAGGCCCGGACCCGGGCGCCGAGGGCTTCCCGTACGGCGGACAGGGTCTCGTCGTCGTACAGGTTCTCGCGCGAAGCGGTGGGCCGCAGGGTGTCCGTGTCGATGACCGCGCGGACGAAGAACGCCCAGTCCGGCAGCAGGTTGTCGGCGTGGTCGGTGAGCAGCATGCCCTTGAGGTGGACGCGGTGTCCGGCCCGGTGGGCGGGGCTGGTCGGTTCGGGGAGGACGTACGCCACTCCGCGCACCCCGGCGACGGGCAGGTCGAGGTCGATGCTGTCGAGCGGGGTGAAGCCGAAGAGCTGCGAGCAGTGGCCGGCGAGCGCGACGCGGCGCGCGGCGGGGGTGGGGAAGGGGCGGTCCCACACGGCGGGCCGGTCGGTGATGCCCCGCGGCTCGCCGTGCTCGCCGCTCTCGCCGCCCTCGGGCTCGCCCTCGGTGAAGGTGATGTCGTACGGGAGCAGGGAGCCGTAGTCGCGGGCCAGCTGCTCGACCTTGGCGGGGACGGTCCATTCCTCGGCACCCGGGCGGGCCTGCAGGATCACGGTGGTTCCGGGCTCCCGGCGGGCCTCGTCGGGCAGTTCGCGGACGGTGTACGAGCCGTCGTCCGTGGCGAGCCATTCGACGGGCGCGGCCTGGGGGTCGCGGGCGGAACGGGTGATGACGCGGATCTGGCGGGCGACGACGAAGCAGGCGAGCAGGCCGATGCCGAACTGGCCGAGGAACTCCCGGCGGGTGGTCTCGAGGCCGTGGTCGCCGCCGCGCTTGGAGCTGCGGCCGATGGTGGCGAGGAGGGAGTGGGCCTCGGCGGCGGTCAGGCCGATGCCGCTGTCCTCGATGGTCACCCGGCCCGCGGACGCCGACAGGCGGATGCGGATCTCCGCCTCCGGGTCGAGTGCCTGGCGGGCGGTGACGGCGTCCACCGCGTTCTGCAGCAGCTCGCGGACGTAGACGCGCGGGCTGGAGTAGAGGTGGTGGGAGAGCAGGTCGACCAGGCCGCGCAGATCGACTTGGAAGCTGTTGGCGGACGGGTCGGAATGGGTGGAGGAAGAGGACGTGGACGTCATGGGGCGTCACCTCGCGTACGCGCATGGATGGTTCGGCGATCGCGAGGTACCCCCCTCACGGATCGGAATGAGGAACAGAGTAGGGGGATGATCTGACAATCCCGCCGTGAATTCCCGGGCTAGGAGAAGCGCAGGAATTGCGGCGGCACGGCCTCCGCCAGCCACACCCCGTTGGCGCTGATCCGGAACACGTGTCCGGCCGCGCGCATCGCTCCGGCGTCCACGGAGAGCACGACGGGCCGGCCGCGGCGCGCGCCCACGCGGGTCGCCGTCTCCCGGTCGGGGGACAGGTGCACGTGGTGGCGGGCCATGGGGCGCAGGCCCTCGGCGCGGATCGCGTCCAGGGCTGCGGCCACGGTGCCGTGGTAGAGGTACGCGGGCGGTTCGGCCTCCGGCAGGTCCAGGTCCACGGGAACGGTGTGGCCCTGGTTGGCGCGGATGCGGGTGCCTTCGACGGCGAACCGCTGCTTGTCGTTGGCCGCCACGACGTGGTCGAGCTCGGCGCGGCTGATGGGGAAGCGGTGGGCGGCGGCCGCGTGGAGAAGATCGTCGATCTCCACCCAGCCCTGGGGGTCGAGCACCAGTCCGATGCGTTCCGGCTGATGCCGCAGATGTTTCGAGACGTATTTGGACACCTTCACGGTGCGTCTGTCGTCCATGGGCCCAGCTTGCCGGGTCGGGCTGGGGTCGAGCAGGGATTTATCGGCGCTCCGCCGGCCTGGGACACCGTGAGACACCCTCTATCGCGTTTCCAAGATACGGAATACATTTTCCGCTGTACTGCTGCCCAGGGGGAGAACCCATGACAATCCACGCTTCCCTGCCGCGTCGCGCGGTCGCCGAGCTCGTCGGCACCGCCGGCCTTCTCGTGGTCGTGATCGGTTCCGGTATCCAAGCCGCCGACCTCAGCCGTGACACCGGTGTCGCCCTCGTCGCCAACTCGATCGCCTCGGCCATCGGCCTCGGCCTGATCATCACCCTCTTCGGGCCGCTGTCCGGAGCCCACCTCAACCCGGTCGTCACCCTCACCTCCTGGTGGGCCCGCCGGACCGGCGGCGAGGGACTCGGCGGCCGGGAGGCCCTCGTCTACACCGCCGCCCAGACCGCCGGGGCCATCGGCGGCGCCGTCCTCGCCGAGGTGATGTTCGGCCGTACACCAGGCACCTTTTCCACGCAGATCCGAGCCGGCGGCCACCTGCTCGTCGGCGAGATCGTCGCCACCGCCGGGCTCGTCCTCGTCATCCAGGGCCTGGAGCGCATCGGGCGTCCGAAGCTGATTCCGGCCGCGGTCGCCGCGTACATCGCCGCCGCGATCTGGTTCACCTCGTCCGGCTCGTTCGCCAATCCGGCGGGCACCATCGGGCGCGCCTTCAGCGACTCCTTCACCGGGATCGCCCCGCAGTCGCTGCCCGGATTCATCGCGGCCCAGGTGGTCGGCGGCGTCCTGGGCCTGGCCCTCGCCGCACTGCTGTACGGGAGCGCCCGGCGCGGTGAGCAGGAGGCGCCGGCCGACGTCGTCAGGGTCACCGGCCCCGCCGGCGCCATCGGCCCGGTGAACCCCGCGTACGAGACCATTGGTTGACCCGGCCGCACGGGCTTCCACAGGGCCGTCCACAGAGTTGCCCACAGGCAACACCGACTTCTCCACAGCCGGTTGGGCCGGGTTTGGGGGCAAACGAGCGATCCGCCCTGTGGACTACTGACCGGATGCCACGGGCCGTTACCCGCCGCCCCGGCGGGCCAGCTCGTTCATCGTCCGGGCCTGGAGCTCCCGCTCCGTCGCGGCCCGGACGAACTCCCCCACGTGCTCGGCGCCGACCAGCTCCTGCACCGCCCGTACCGTCCCCGCCGGCAGGGCCACCGACGCGGGTCCCGAGGGCTGCGGAGCCCCGGCCGCCCCCAGGTGGCGCTGCAGATGCCGGGTCGCGAACATCTGCATCGCCCGGGCCAGCTCGGCGTCCACCGTCTGCTGGGCCAGGGGGCGCAGTCTCCGTACCATCGTCGCCGCCTCCGCCGCGTCCGCGTCCGTCGGCGGGACCTCCCCGAGGTAGCGGGCGAAGACGTGCTCGGTGGTGAACTCCAGGAAGCGCGAGGCGATGTGCTCCACCTGCCCGCGCAGCTCACGCAGGTGTCCGGTGATCGCCGACAGCGGCACCCCGGCCGCGTACAGCTCGGCGGCCACCGTCAGCTCCTGCGGGGAGGGCACCAGGAACTCGTCCGGGCGCCCCGGGATCGCCTCCAGCACCCCCAGTTCGCACGCCTCGCCCACCGCGTCGTCGTCGGGCAGGCCGCCGAACCGCTCGTTCAGCTCGGCCCGGCTGATGCGCGCGGCCTCCTCGTCGGTCCACGGTCCGTGCACCTCGGCGACGAGCCCCAGCACCCCGCCGAGCCCGCGCCCGGCGTCCCAGGCCTCCAGCAGCTCCTTGATGGAGGCCAGGGTGTAGCCGCGGTCCAGCAGATCGGCGATCTGGCGCAGCCGCGCCAGATGCGTGTCCCGGTAGACGTTGGAGCGGCCGCGCCGCTCCGGCTTCGGCAGCAGCCCGCGGTCCTGGTACGCCCTGATGGTGCGCACCGTCGCCCCGCTGTGGTGCGCGAGATCCTCGATCCGGTACTCGGCCACCGCCTGTTCTGACAATCCCGGCTCCCTACGACATGGCGGCTCGGCCGACCGCGGCCGCCGCGGCCCGGGCGGCAGGCGAAGCCGCAAGGTACTCGACCGCCCTGCGCAGCGAGCCCTCCTGCGAGGGATGGTACGACTGCCGGAAGGAGCGGGATATGGCCGTGCCGGGCTCTGTCGCGCTCACAGCCGGGGCTCCAGTTTCGCGAGCCGCCGCAGCGCGCCCGGCGCGAACCGGGACATCCACAGGGCGCCCTTCGACTCAGGGGTCACCGGCACCACGGCCTCGTTGCGCACCACCGCCCGCAGGATCGCCTCGGCGACCTTCTCCGGCGGGAAGTTGCGCAGCCCGTACAGCCGCGAGGAGCGCTCCTGGCGACGCTTCTCCTCCGTCGCGTCCACCCCGGCGAAGCGCGAGGTGGCGGTGATGTTGGTGTTGACGATGCCGGGGCAGATCGCGGAGACCCCGATCGACTGCGAGGCGAGCTCGGCGCGCAGGCATTCGCTCAGCATCAGCACGGCGGCCTTCGACGTGCTGTACGCGGGCAGGGTCTTGGACGGCAGGTAGGCGGCGGCGGAGGCGGTGTTGACGATGTGGCCGCCCTGGCCGCGCTCGGCCATCTGCCTGCCGAAGATCCGGCAGCCGTGGATGACACCCCACAGGTTGACGTCGAGGACCTTCTTCCAGTCCTCCGAGGTGGTCTCCAGGAAGGGCCCCGAGAGCCCGATCCCGGCGTTGTTGACCAGGACGTCCACGACGCCGTACTCGGCGGCGGTCTTCGCCGCGAGCTTCTCCATCGCCTGCTCGTCGCCGACGTCGACGCACTCGCCCCAGGCCTCGGGGGCCCCGACGAGCCGCGCCATGTCGGCCGTACGGGCCGCGCCCTCCGCGTCCCGGTCCACGCACACCACCCGGGCACCGGCCTCGGCGAACGCGAACGCGGTGGCCCGGCCGATGCCGCTGGCGGCGCCGGTGACCAGTACCAGCTGGCCGCCGAACCGGTCGGCGTACCTGCCCGGGGCCTTCTGTTCCGGCGCCCGGGTGGCGGGCTCCTCCCGGGCGGTGACGAACTCCGTGATCCACGCGGTCAGCTGATCGGGCCGGGTCCGCGGCACCCAGTGCTTGGCGGGCAGGGTGCGCCGCACCAGATCGGGGGCCCACAGCTCCAGGTCGTCGTAGAGCCGCTCGGAGAGGAACGCGTCCTCGGTCGGGGTGATCAGCTGCACGGGTACGTGCGCGTACGCGTCGGGGCGCGGCCGGCGCATCCGGGGCCGTACGTTGTCGCGGTAGAGCCAGGCTCCGTGCGCCGCGTCCGAGGGCAGGGAGGCCGTCGGGTAGGAGCCGGCCGGGACCTTCTCCAGACGCTCCAGCATCCGCGGCCACCTCTTGCCGAGCGGCCCGCGCCAGGCGAGCTCCGGCAGAACAGGGGTGTGCAGCATGTACACGTACCAGGACTTGGCGCCCTGGCCGAGGAGCTGCGCGGCCCGGCGCGGGGTGGGCCGGGACATCCGCTTCTTGATCCAGTGCCCGAAGTGGTCCAGGGAGGGGCCCGAGATCGAGGTGAAGGAGGCGATCCGGCCCTCGGTGCGGGCGACGGTCGCGAACTCCCAGCCCTGTACGGAACCCCAGTCGTGGCCGACCAGGTGCACCGGACGGTCCGGGCTGACCGCGTCCGCCACCGCCAGGAAGTCGTCGGTCAGCTTCTCCAGGGTGAAGCCGCCGCGCAGGGGCACCGGAGCCGCGGAGCGCCCGTGGCCGCGTACGTCGTAGAGCACCACGTGGAAGCGGGCCGCCAGCCGCTCCGCGACCTCCGACCACACCTCCTTGCTGTCCGGGTACCCGTGCACGAGCACCACGGTCGGCCGGTCCGTCTCGCCGAGCTCGACGACGCACAGCTCGATGCCGCCGGTGCTCACCCGGCGCTCGCGCGCTCCCGCGAGGCCCGACCCGTTGATCTCGCTCATGCCGCTCATGCTGCCTTCTCCTCGGCCCAGCGCCGCACGTGCGGCAGATCGTCGTCCAGCCAGAACGCACTCTCCCCGGGATCCCGTGAGTCGGTGACGACCAGGATCTCCTCGAACTTCGCACCGGTGCCCCGGAACCCCAGGTGCGGCTCCACCGCCCACAGCCCGGGCTGCGGCGGGTGGTCGGAGAAGCGGTACGGGCTCCACAGCGGGGACCAGCCCTCGCGGTGTCCGTGCAGGGCGTCGGAGGCCAGCCCCTTGAGGGACTGCGTCCCGAACCCGAAGGCGGTCGGGGACCAGCGCCGCTCCTTGACGCGGTCTATCTTGTGGGCGATCACGCCGAAGGGGTAGGCGCGGTGCCGGTTGGCATACCCCTGGCGGATCATCAGCCGCTCGACGTTCTCGTAGATCTCGCGCAGCGGGCGGCGCTCGCGCACCTGGTCCAGGATCAGCTCGCGGTGCACGCGCAGATCGGACATGAGCCGGTCCTGCACCGGATTCAGCCCGAGGCTGCCCGAGTACCCGATGTCGGCCGCGTACCCCTTGTACACGGGCGCCATGTCGAGGATGAACGGCATCCCCGGCTCCAGCCTCCGGTTCGTCGGGAAGAACTGGAGGGGGATCTTGAAGTTCGCGAAGGCGGTGCGGTCCCCGAACCACGCGAACGGCAGGTGGAACCAGTCCCGCACTCCATGCTCGCGCAGCCACTCGCGCTGCATCCGCGCCGCCTCGCGCTCGGTCACGCCCGGCCGCAGCTGCGCCGCGACGGTCTCCGCGCACTCGTACGAGAGGCGTTGCACTTCCCTGAACCCGCGCAGGTCCGGCGAGAGTTGCGCGGTGCGTTGCCTGGTGTCCGCAGCCATGACAGCCGTCCGTCCGTAGAGCCGTACGCGCTACGCGCCCGTAACTTGACACTGATGAATGTGACAATGACCGGAGATCACGTCAAGGGTCGTGCACGGACCTGTGGACAACTTGTCCGATCCACTGCGTACGGTCCGCTTCGTCGGTCCGCTTTGACCGGTCCGCATCAGCCTTTCGTCAGGGTGTGTAGTCCTGAAGGCGGAGACGGGATGACGCTCCAGGTCTGACGATCGGCGCGATCCGCACCACTAACGTCGAAGCCGTGACTGTCATCGCGACCGAAAGCCTGAGCAAGCGGTACCCCCGAGTGACCGCAATCGACCGGCTCTCCCTGGACATCGGGCCCGGAGTGACCGGCCTCGTGGGTGCCAACGGAGCCGGCAAGTCCACGCTGATCAAAATCCTGCTTGGACTGTCCCCCGCCACCGAGGGCCGCGCCGCCGTGCTCGGACTCGATGTCGCCACCCATGGCAGCGCCATCCGCGAACGCGTCGGCTACATGCCCGAGCACGACTGCCTGCCGCCCGACGTCTCGGCCACCGAGTTCGTCGTGCACATGGCGCGCATGTCCGGACTCCCGCCGACCGCCGCCCGCGAGCGGACCGCCGACACCCTGCGCCACGTGGGCCTGTACGAGGAGCGCTACCGCCCCATCGGCGGCTACTCCACGGGCATGAAGCAGCGCGTCAAGCTGGCCCAGGCGCTCGTCCACGACCCCCAGCTGGTCCTGCTCGACGAGCCCACCAACGGCCTCGACCCCGTAGGCCGGGACGAGATGCTCGGCCTGATCCGCCGCGTCTACACCGACTTCGGCATCTCCGTCCTCGTCACCTCCCACCTCCTGGGCGAGCTGGAGCGGACCTGCGACCACGTCGTGGTCGTCGACGGCGGCAAGCTGCTGCGCTCCAGCTCCACGAGCGACTTCACCCAGATCACCACGACCCTCGCGGTCGAGGTCACCGACACCGATGCCCACCCGGACGGCACCGCCGCCCTGCGCAAGGCGCTCGCAGACCTGGGCATGACCCTGCACGCGGGCGAGGAGCAGGGGCTGCCCGGAGCCGGCCACATCCTGCTGCTGGAAGCCACCGGCGAGGAGACCTACGACATCGTGCGCGACACCGTCGCCGACCTCGGCCTCGGCCTGGTCCGCATGGAACAGCGCCGCCACCACATCGCGGAGGTCTTCCGCGACAACGACCAGCAGCAGCTCGTCCGGAAGGGAGCCGGTTCCGATGGCGCCTGACACCTCGACCCAGATCCACAACATCGGCTACCGGTCCTACGACGGAGCCCGGCTCGGCCGCGCCTACGCCCGCAAGTCGCTGTTCTCGCAGTCCCTGCGCGGGGCGTACGGACTCGGCCGGTCCGCCAAGTCCAAGGTCCTCCCGATGCTCCTCTTCGCGGTGATGTGCGTCCCGGCGCTGATCATCGTCGCGGTCGCCATCGCGGTGCCCGGCTCCACCAGCCTGCCGATCAAGTACACGACGTACGCGCTGACCACCCAGGTGATCATCGGCCTGTACCTCGCCTCGCAGGCACCGCAGTCGGTCTCCCGGGACCTGCGCTTCAAAACCGTGCCGCTCTACTTCTCGCGGC
The DNA here is from genome assembly GCF_042752335.1 of Streptomyces sp. NPDC059355. NCBI lineage: Bacteria > Bacillati > Actinomycetota > Actinomycetes > Kitasatosporales > Streptomycetaceae > Streptomyces > Streptomyces sp. NPDC059355. Next base: position 156,634 of record NZ_JBHYXN010000007.1, read on the forward strand.
CGATCGAGCGCGTCGACTACGTCCTCGCCAAGTTCGCGGCGATGGCCTCGGCGCTCTTCGTACTCACCGCCACCCCGCTGCTGATCATGTGGATCGGCGCGCTGCTGGCCAAATTCGACTTCGCGGACCAGACCAAGGGGTTCGCCCAGGGACTGGTCTCCGTGCTGCTGCTCTCGGTGCTGTTCGCCGGCCTCGGCCTGATCATGGCCGCGCTCACCCCGCGCCGGGGCTTCGGCGTCGCCGCCATCATCGCCCTGCTCCTGATCCCCTACGGCGCCGTGACCGCAGTCCAGGGCATCGCGTACAACACCGGCTCGACCGGTCCCATCGAGTGGATGGGCCTGTTCTCCCCGATCACCCTGATCGACGGCGTGCAGACGGCCTTCCTCGGCGCCACCTCCGCCTTCCCCGGCGGAGACGGCCCCTCGGCCGGCGTCGGATTCGTCTACCTGCTCGTCGTCCTCGGCCTCATCGCCGGCTCCTACGCCGCTCTGATGGCCCGCTACCGGAAGGCCGGGCTGTGACCACCATCGACATCGACCACACCTCCCGCTGGTTCGGGAACGTCGTCGCCGTCAACGACGTGACCATGCACATCGGCCCCGGCGTCACCGGGCTGCTGGGCCCCAACGGCGCCGGGAAGTCCACCCTCATCAACATGATGGGCGGCTTCCTCGCCCCCTCCACGGGCACCGTCACCCTCGACGGCGCGCCGATCTGGCAGAACGAGAAGGTCTACCAGCAGATCGGCGTCGTCCCCGAGCGCGAGGCCATGTACGACTTCCTCACCGGCCAGGAGTTCGTCGTCGCCAACGCCGAGCTCCACGGCCTCGACGACGCGGCCGCCCAGCGGGCGCTCGCCACCGTCGAGATGGAGTACGCCCAGGACCGCAAGATCTCCACGTACTCCAAGGGCATGCGCCAGCGCGTGAAGATGGCCTCGGCCCTCGTCCACGACCCGTCGGTGCTGCTCCTGGACGAGCCGTTCAACGGCATGGACCCGCGCCAGCGCATGCAGCTCATGGACCTGCTGCGGCGCATGGGCGACGACGGCCGCACCGTGCTCTTCTCCTCGCACATCCTGGAGGAGGTCGAGCAGCTCGCCTCCCACATCGAGGTGGTCGTCGCCGGCCGGCACGCCGCATCCGGCGACTTCCGCAAGATCCGCCGCCTGATGACGGACCGCCCGCACCGCTACGTGGTCCGCTCCTCCGACGACAGGGCCCTCGCGGCGGCCCTGATCGCCGACCCCTCCACCGCGGGCATCGAGGTCGACCTCAAGGAAGGCGCGCTGCGCATCCAGGCCGTCGACTTCGGCCGCTTCACCGAGCTGCTGCCGCGGGTCGCCCGTGCGCACGGCATCCGGCTGCTGACGGTCTCGCCCTCCGACGAGTCCCTCGAGTCGGTCTTCTCCTACCTCGTCGCGGCCTGAAGGAGCTGGCACCCATGTACAACCCCACCGTCGCCCGGCTCACCTACCGCGCGCTGCTCGGCCGCCGCCGTGCGCTGATCCTCTGCGGACTGCCCGTCCTGCTGATCGTCATCTCCATCGCCGTCCGCGCCTTCACCGGGCTGGACGACAAGGTCGCCGCCGACCTGCTGGGCGGCTTCGCCCTCGCCACGATGGTCCCGCTGATCGGCGTCATCGCCGGCACCGGCGCCATCGGCCCGGAGATCGACGACGGCTCGATCGTCTACCTGCTCTCCAAGCCGGTGAAGCGCCCGACGATCATCATGACGAAGCTGATCGTCGCGATCGGCGTCACGATGGCCTTCTCCGCGATCCCGACCCTGATCGCCGGGTTCATCCTCAACGGCAACGGGCAGCAGATCGCCGTCGCCTACACCGTCGCGGCCCTCGTCGCCTCGATCGCTTACAGCGCTCTGTTCCTGCTGCTGGGCACCGTCAGCCGGCACGCGGTCGTCTTCGGCCTGGTCTACGCCCTGATCTGGGAGTCGCTCTTCGGCAGCCTGGTCTCCGGCGCGAAGACCCTCAGCGTCCAGCAGTGGGCCCTGGCCCTCGCCGAGAAGGTCGCCGGCGAAGGCTACGTCGACGCCACCGTCGGCCTGCCCACCGCGGTGATCCTGCTCTGCGTGGTCACCGTGGGCGCCACCGTCTACGCCGGCCAGAAGCTGCGCCGCCTCACTCTGGCGGGCGAGGAGTAGGCACCCGCCGTACCGGCTCCACGCCCGGTGCCCCGCACGGCCCACAGGCCGGGCGGGGCACCGCCGTACGGGGCAAAATCAGGGCATGGTCGAGCACCCCGAGCCCGAGCCGTCCAGGCCCGTACGGTCCTGGATACGCTCCTCGCCGGGTACGCACATATGGCTGCTGCTCCTCGCCGTCACGAGCGTCATCGTCGTGATCGCGCCCGACCATCTCGAGCACGTCCTGCTCCACCGCCACAGCAGCAACATCCACGAACTCACCCGGCACCCCCTGCGGGCCCTGCTCTCCAGCGCCTTCTGGATCGAGAACCCGGCCTCGCTCGCCCTCTACGCCGTCCTCTTCGAGCTCTTCCACGCGCCCGTGGAACGCTGGCTCGGTACGCTGCGCTGGCTCGCCATCGTCGCGACCGCCCACATCACGGCAACCCTGGTCAGCCAGAAGGTGGTCCTGATGGCCATTCAGGACCACCGGGCCCCGCACAGCATGGTCCACGTCGTCGACGTCGGCGTCAGCTACGGCCTCGCGGCCTCGGCCGGGGTCCTCACGTACCGGCTCCCGAACCCGCTGCGCTGGCTCTACCTCGTCGGAGTCGTCGCCTTCTTCGGGCTGCCGCTCCTCACCGGGGGGACCTTCACCGACCTCGGGCACGCCATCTCGCTCTCCGTCGGTCTGCTCGCCTGGCCTCTCACCCGCCACCCGCACCCCAGGCATGTTTCACGTGAAACAGAGCATCACGCCGACGACGGCTGACCCGCGGAAATTGACTGGTACGGGACCTGCGCCCCGGGCAGAGTGAGTCGTGCGGGGAGCAACAAAAAGGTCCGGAGCAGCCACTTCGAGCGCGCCTCGCGGCGCGGGCTGTTCCGGACCTTCCCCGTTCTCGTTCCCGTTGCCGGGCTGACCGTCAGGCAGCGCCCAGCAGTCGCTCCAGCACCACCGCGATGCCGTCCTCCTCGTTGGAGGTCGTCACCTCGTCGGCCACCGCCTTCAGCTCCGCGTGGGCATTGGCCATGGCCACTCCGTGCGCCGCCCAGCCGAACATCGGGATGTCGTTGGGCATGTCGCCGAAGGCGATCGTCTCCGCCGCCTTCACACCCAGCCGGCGCGCGGCCAGTGAGAGTCCGGTGGCCTTCGTCAGCCCCAGCGGCAGGATCTCCACTATCCCCGGACCGGCCATGACGATGTCGACCAGTGAGCCCACGGTCTCCCGGGCCACCTTCACCAGCGCGTCGTCGCCGAGCTCCGGGTGCTGGATGTAGAGCTTGTTCAGCGGAGCCGTCCACACCTCCGCGGTATCCGCCAGGTAGAGGGCCGGCAGACCCCCCTGCACCTGATAGCCGGGGCCGAAGAGCACGTCGCCGTCCACCCCGTCCCGGCTGGCCGCGAGCGCCAGCGGACCCACTTCGGCCTCGAGCTTCGACAGCGCCAGACCGGCCAGCTGCCGGTCCAGCGTCACCGAGGTCAGCAGCCGGTGCGCCCCCGCGTCGTAGAGCTGTGCGCCCTGCCCGCACACCGCGATCCCCTTGTAGCCGAGATCGTCCAGCACGCCCCGGGTCCAGGGCACGGCCCGGCCGGTGACGATGATGTGCGCCGCGCCCGCCGCGGTGGCCGCGGCGAGCGCTTCACGGGTGCGTTCCGAGACGGTGTCGTCGCCACGCAGCAGCGTGCCGTCGAGATCGGTCGCGACGAGCTTGTACGGGAACGGGACCGGGCTCACTTGGCGATCGGCTCCAGGACCTCGCGGCCGCCCAGGTACGGGCGGAGCGCCACCGGCACGTGCACGGAACCGTCGGCCTGCTGGTGGTTCTCCAGGATCGCGACGATCGTGCGCGGTACGGCGCACAGCGTGCCGTTCAGCGTCGAGAGCGGCGCGGTCTTCTTGCCGTCGCGGTAGCGGATCGACAGGCGGCGGGCCTGGAAGCCGTTGCAGTTCGACGCCGAGGTCAGCTCGCGGTACTTGCCCTGCGTCGGGATCCACGCCTCGCAGTCGAACTTGCGCGAGGCGGAGGCCCCCAGGTCACCGGTGGCGACGTCGATCACCTGGAAGGGCAGCTCCAGGCTGGTCAGCCACTGCTTCTCCCACTCCAGGAGGCGCTGGTGCTCGGCCTCGGCGTCCTCCGGCGCGACGTAGGAGAACATCTCGACCTTGTCGAACTGGTGGACGCGGAAGATGCCGCGGGTGTCCTTGCCGTACGTACCGGCCTCGCGGCGGAAGCACGGCGAGAAGCCGGCGTAGCGCAGCGGCAGCTTCTCGGCATCGATGATCTCGTCCATGTGGTACGCGGCGAGCGGGACCTCGGAGGTGCCGACCAGGTAGTAGTCGTCCTTCTCCAGGTGGTACACGTTCTCTGCGGCCTGGCCGAGGAAGCCGGTGCCTTCCATGGCGCGCGGGCGGACCAGTGCCGGGGTCAGCATGGGGATGAAGCCGGCCTCGGTGGCCTGCGCGATCGCCGCGTTGACCAGGGCGAGCTCCAGCAGCGCGCCGACACCGGTCAGGTAGTAGAAGCGCGAGCCCGACACCTTGGCGCCGCGCTCGACGTCGATGGCGCCCAGCGACTCGCCGAGCTCCAGGTGGTCCTTGGGCTCGAAGCCCTCGGCGCCGAAGTCGCGGATCGTGCCGTGCGTCTCGAGGACGGTGAAGTCCTCCTCGCCGCCGACCGGGACGTCCTCGTGGACGATGTTGCCGAGCTGGAGCAGCAGCCGCTTGGCGGCCTCGTCGGCCTCGTTCTGCTCGGCCTCGGCGGCCTTGACGTCCGTCTTGAGCTGCTCGGCCTTCTTCAGCAGCTCTGCCCGCTCCTCCGGAGAGGCCTTGGGGATGAGCTTGCCGAGTGACTTCTGCTCATTGCGCAGTTCGTCGAAGCGCATGCCGGAGGACCTGCGGCGCTCATCGGCGGAGAGCAGTGCGTCGACGAGGTCGACGTCCTCTCCACGGGCGCGCTGCGAGGCGCGGACACGGTCAGGGTCTTCACGGAGCAGCCGGAGGTCAATCACCCCTCCAGGCTACCGGGCTGGGCTTCCTGGGCTCACACCGATATCACGCCGCGTGTCACTATGTCCCAATTGTGGAGAATGGAAAACCCGGAACCCGCTGGCCGGAAGTGACCCTTCCCGTGTGGTCAATAAAAGCGGCCCATTCCCCGAAAAGGGGCACAAGCGCGGTATCCGGGCAGTCCCTGAGCAGGGCGGGAAGGTCTTCCTTGTCCACAGGAATTGCCCACCGCGGGGACTTGTCCACAGGCTGTGCGCCGGATCTGTGGACACGGAAATAGATCAATCCCCACCCGCGACCCGTCAAGACGATTCAGGGTTCAAACCACCCTCACACACTCATTCGGGTGGGAATGGCTCGCTCCAAAGAGTTGATCGGCGATGTAGGGGTGACGCCGTTCACCTTCCGCTCCCCAGCGCGAAACCCGGGACCCCCGACCGATTTGTCGACCTTGTCGCGCCGCGATGTCGACTAGTCCACAGGTCCCCATCTCTGCCTGTGGATAACTCTGTGGACAGTGGAGGAAGAGCTACGCCCGGCCGTCGAGGCAGCGCGTCAGCCAGTCGGAAGCGGCCATGAAGTCTCCATCGGAGGTTCCGGGCCGCGGAGCGCGCACGTCACCCTGAGCGACACCGGCGCGCGGATAGGAGCCGAGGAAGCGGACCTGGGGGCAGGTGCGCTTGAGACCCATGAGCGCCTCGCTGACCCGGCGGTCGGAGATGTGACCCTCGGCGTCGACCGCGAAGCAGTAGTTGCCGATGCCCTCGCCCGTCGGCCGGGACTGGATCAGCATCAGGTTGACCCCGCGGACGGCGAACTCCTGGAGGAGCTCCAGCAGCGCACCGGGGTGGTCGTCCCCGAGCCACAGCACGACGGAGGTCTTGTCGGCGCCCGTCGGCGCGGCCGGCCGGGCGGGCCGCCCGACGAGGACGAACCGGGTCTCGGCGTTCTCCGCGTCGTGGATCTCGGTGACCAGCGGGACGAGCCCGTACGTGGCCGCCGCGAACTCGCCCGCGAAGGCGGCGTCGAAGCGGCCCTCCTGGACCAGCCGGGCCCCGTCGGCGTTGGAGGCGGCCGACTCCCACGTCGCGTCGGGCAGGTTCGCCCGCAGCCAGTTGCGCACCTGGGGCTGGGCGACCGGGTGCCCGGTGACGGTCTTGACGTCCGACAGCTTGGTACCGGGCCGCACGAGCAGCGCGAAGGCGATGGGCAGCAGCACCTCGCGGTAGATCATCAGCGGTTCGCCGGAGGCCAGCTCGTCCAGGGTGGAGGTGACCCCGCCCTCCACCGAGTTCTCGATCGGCACCAGGGCGGCCGCTGCCTCCCCGTTGCGTACGGCGTCCAGGGCGGCCGGGACCGACACCATCGGGACGAGCTCCCGGGTCGCGGCTTCCGGCAGTGTGCGGAGGGCGGCTTCGGTGAAGGTGCCCTCGGGACCGAGATAGGTGAAGCGGGTGGCCGACATGTGATCAGCCTAATGCCGGGCCCCCGACCGCCGGGTCGCTGTTCATCCTTCGAGCAGCCGCTGCCCCACGTACTCCCCGTCGCGGGGGCCGGGCGGGACCGCGTACAGCCCGCTGGACTCGTGCCGGATGAACTCCGACAGGGCGTCACCCCGGTCCAGCTTGCGCTGGACGGGGACGAAGCCGCGCAGCGGATCGGCCTGCCAGCAGATGAAGAGGAGACCCGCGTCCGGGGTGCCGTCGGCGGCGATCCCTTCGTGGAAGGAGAACGGGCGCCGGAGCATGGCGGCCCCGCCGTTCTGCTCGGGTGCGGAGATCCGGGCGTGCGCGTTGGACGGAATGACGGGCTTGCCGTCGGGTCCGATCTTGTCGAGAGCCATCTTCGTGGTCTCGGTGCCGCCGGTGAGGGGCGCGCCGGTGGCCTTCGTACGGCCTATGACCTGCTCCTGCTGGGCCAGGGACTGCTTGTCCCAGTCGTCGAGGAGCATGCGGATGCGCCGTACGACGGCATACGAGCCCCCGCCCATCCAGGCGTGCTCGGCGGGCCCGGGGCCGGCGGCGGGGACGAAGATCCGCTTGTCGAAGTCGGGCTGCGCGGGCTTCGGGTTGCCGGTGCCGTCGATCTGGCCCATGAGGTTGCGGGCGGTCATCGGTGCGGCGGTGGCGCCGGGGGACCGGTTGAAGCCGTTCATCTGCCAGCGGACCCGGGCTGCCTCCCCGGCCTCCTTCTGGAGGGTGCGCAGGGCGTGGAAGGCGACGAGCCCGTCGTCGGCGCCGATCTGGACCCACAGGTCGCCGTTGCTGCGCTGGGCGTCGATCCGGTCGGCGGAGAAATCGGGCAGCGGGTCGAGGGCGGTGGGGCGGCGGGCGGCGAGCCCGGTGCGCTCGAAGAAGGAGTGGCCGAAGCCGAAGGTGATGGTGAGGGAGGAAGGCCCGGCGTCGAGGGCGATACCGGAGTCCGCGCCCGATGCGGGCTTGCCCGCCATCAGCAGGCGTGCGGTGTCGGACCAGCGCCGCATCAGAGCGGCGGCCTCCTTGCGGCCGGCCCCGGGGGCCAGGTCGAAGGCGATGACGTGGCCCTTGGCCTGCAGCGGGTCGGTGATGCCGGCCTGGTGCTCGCCCTGGAAGGCGATGTGGGTGGCGCCGAGGGAGGCGAGGCTCCCGGGGGCCCCTGTGGCGCCGGCCGGGGAGTCGCCGAACGCGGAGTGCACGAGGGCGCCGCCGGTGGCGCCGAGCGCGAGCCCCGCGGCGCCCGCGGCGCCGACGGTGCCCAGCAGTCGGCGCCGGGTGATCTCGATGTCGGGGTTGCTCTCGGTCACGCTGGTCAGCCGATCTTCACGTTCTTCTGCACGGTCGTCTGGTCGATGTCGGAGGTACGGACGGTCACGTCGATCCGCCATTCCCCGGCCAGCGGCAGCTGGACGCCGGACGCGCTCCAGTGTCCGGGGGCCGCGCGCTCCGGGAGGAGCGGCAGGGGGCCGATGTCCTTGGCGGGGAGGGTGAAGGCGACTTTGATCTCGGGGATGTCGAGGGGCTGGCCCTGGGGGTCGTCGACCCAGACGTGGAGCGAGTTGGCGCCGACCCGGCCCGGGTCGACCTCGACACGGACCGAACCCTTGCCGTTCTGCCCGCCGGTGTCGAACGGCAGGCTGATCTTGATGGCGCGGTTGGGGACGGCGGTGGCCGCGGAGTCCGGCCCGCTCGCCCGCTCGGCGGTCCGGCCGGGTTCGGTGCTGGTGAGCACGGTGGTCACGGCGAGCAGGGCGATGGCGACCCCTGCCTCGGCAAGGACGGAGCGGCGCAGTCCCGCCCGGGCCGGATCGGCGTCGCGCACCTGCTTCTCGCGGGCGTTCTCCCGGGCGGCGCGCTGTCGGGCGAGCTGGGCGGCCCGCTTGGGGTCCTCGGGGACGGTGACGGAGGCCGGCGATGTTTCACGTGAAACATCGCGTTGCCGGGCGATCTTGGCAGGCTTCAGGGCGGGGGCATCGGTGAGCCGTGCGGTCCACGAGCGGGAGACGTAGGCGATGCCGACGAGGACGGCGACGAGCCCGATCTTCACCAGCAGGAGCTGTCCGTAGCTGGTCCCGGTGAGGGCCGACCAGCTGCCGACCTGGCGCCAGGACTGGTAGACGCCGGTGACGGCGAGGACCAGGACGCTGACGAACGCGACCCGAGAGAACCGCCGGACCGCCTCCCGCTCCATGTCCGGGACCTTGTGGAGGGCGACGAGCAGTGCGGTGAGACCTCCGAGCCAGGCGGCGACGGCCAGCAGGTGCAGGATGTCGGCGGGCATGGCGATACCGGGCTGGATGCCGGTAGAGGCGTGCTCGGACAGGGCCCAGGTGGCGGCGATGCCGCCGGCCACGACGGTTCCGCCGATGCCGAGGCCGAAGAGCAGGTCGTTCGCCTCCTTGTCCTTGTCCGACGCAGACCCAGACCCAGACGCCTTGTCCGCCCCGCGGTCCTTCTGCTTGCCCTTGCCCTTGCCCTTGCCCTTGGGCTTCGCCGCTTCCGCCGCTTCCGCGGCTTCGGCGGTCTTGCGCGCGTAGGCGCCGAACAGCACGGCGATGAACAGCGCGGCGGCGCCGAGGAGCAGCAGCCGGGAGACGAGGGAGGCACCGGTCTTGGTCTCCAGAACGGCCTTCAGGCCGTCGAGGTCCAGTGCGTCGGCGAACTTCCCCGACCCCGTGTACGGGGTGCGGAGCACCAGCATCACGAGAGTGGCGGCGGTCAGCGTGACCCACGCGCGCACGATGAGCTTCTGCAGCGGGCGCTGTGCCGCGCCGCGTCGCCAGCAGAGCAGGATGAAGGCCGCGCCGCCGACGAGGACGGTGAAACCGCCGTAGGCGGCATAGCGCGCGATGTCGTACGCGATGCCCACCGGTCCGCCGCCCGCCTGGGCGGTGGGCAGCGCCACGCTGGTCGCGGAGGGGGCGCCGATGGAGAAGGTGAAGGCTCCGGAGACGGGGTGGCTGTCGGCGGAGACGGCCTGCCAGGCGACGGTGTAGGTGCCGTCCGGCAGTCCGGAGTGCAGTGCGGTGCCGTAGCGGATGGTGGTTCCGCTGCACATGTCGCGCAGCTCACCGGTGTCCACCCGCTTGCCCTGCGGGTCCATGACGCGGATGGAGTCGTCGCCCAGGGCGACCTGCTCCGAGAAGGAGAGGGTGACCTGGGCGGGTGCCGTGGCGACCACCGCCCCGTCCTTGGGGTCGCTCGCGGTGAGCGCGGCGTGTGCCGAGGCCGGGCCGGCCGCGGTGAACAGGGCCGCCAGCAGGGCTGCGAGGACCAGCACGAGCCGCGGCAGAAGTGCCGGGGCCCGGACGCGGGCCGGGGAGGGGGCGATGGCCGTCATGGCGTGTCAGTACCTCGGTCCGTCAGTGGGCGCTGGTGTTCTGGGCGTTGTACGTCCGTTCCTTGACGTCCAGCTCGACCTTGACCGGGTCGGCCTTCTCGAAGCGCAGCTCGACGGTGACCTTGTCGCCGACCTTCGGCATGCTCTTCAGCCCCATGAGCATGACGTGGCTGCCGCCACGCTCCAGCCGGAGCTCGCCGTTGGCAGGCACGGGCATGGCCGCGACCTGCTGCATCTTCTGGTCCTTGGTCTCGTGGATCTGCAGATCGTCGGAGATCGGGCTGGTGACGGCCGTGAGCTTGTCGGCCGTCTTGGACCCGTTCTTGATGATCATGAACGCGCCGGCCATCGTGTCGTTCACGGGCTCCGGCATGAAGGCGCCGCTGACCGTCATCTTCGGCTTGTCCGCGCCGGCCTTGGCGTCGGAGTCCGAGGAACAGCCGGATATGGCGAGCGCTGCCGTCAGGGAGAGGGCGGCGGCGAGGGTGCGGGTGGTGCGGGCGTTCACGGGTTCTCTCCCTTGGCGATCTTCGGCAGGTCCTTGGTGTAGTCGTCGACGGTCGTGCCTTCGCCGTAGAGGAGGTATCCCTCGTCGGTCTTGGGCGAGAACGCGATGACCTGGGCACCGTGCATGGAGACGACGCTGCCGTCGGCCTCCTTCTTCGGTGCCTCGATACCGATGCCGAGCTTGCGCGCGGCTGCCTGGATGGTGGCGAAGTCCCCGGTCAGCCCGGTGAAGGACGGGTCCTGGGCCTTGAGCCACGCGCCGAGGGAGTCGGGAGTGTCCCGTTCGGGGTCGGTGGTGACGAACACGACCCGGAGGTTGTCCTGGTCGGCCTTCGGCAGTGCCTTCTTCGCGACGGCGATGTTGCTCACCGTCAGGGGGCACACGTCGGGGCAGTGGGTGTAGCCGAAGTAGATGAGCGTCGGCTTGCCCTTGGTCTGCTCGCGCAGGTTCCACGGCTTGCCGGTGGTGTCCGTCAGGACCAGCTCCGGCTTGTCGAAGGGGCGGTCGAGGACCGTGGCCTTGCCGGCCTTGGTCTGGCCGGTGAGCTGGGTGACCTCGTTGGTCTTGGCGGTCTCACCGCCGCCGCAGGCGGTGAGGGTGAGCGCGGCCGCCGCCACGAGGGCGGCGACCGTCACACGTGTGGTGCGCATGGAGGGATGTCCCTGGGATCGGGGATGTGGTGCACGGGCGGGCCGGCGACGAAGAAGGACCGGCCGCGCGCACGTTCTGGACTAAGGGGATACGGCCTGGGGCCGCCCGGGGTCAGGAGGCGCGGCGACGCGAGGCGACACCGAAGGCGACACCGCCGAGGCCGATGACGATGCCCGCGACGCCGAGGGCGCGCGCGGTGGTGTCGGAGCTGCTCTTGGCGGCCTCGCCGTGGCCCTTGTCGTCCTTGGCGGCGGCGTTCTTGTCGCCGTCGCCGTGGTGGTCGTCGGCGGCCTTGGCCGCGGTCAGCTTCAGGACGGGCGCCGGGTTCTGCGGCTCCGCCGCGCCCGCCTTCGTCTCCTCGATCCAGCGGACGACCTCGTTGTTGTCGTACGTCTGGATCGCCTTGAAGACCATCTGGTCGGCATTGTCGGGCAGCTTGCCGACGGAGACCGGGAACTGCTGGAACTTGCCGGGCTCGATCTTGCCGCCGCTCCAGGTCACCTTGGTGACGGCCTCGTTGACCTGCTTGCCGTGGACGGTGAGCGGCTTGTCGAGCTTGCTCTTCTCGATCGTCACGGTCCAGCCGGGGATGTCCTGCGGCATGACGGAGGTCAGCGGCTGGTCCACGGGGAAGTTGACTTCCAGCTGCGTGGTCGAGGCGTTGTCGCGCTCGTTCGGGACCTTGAAGTTGATGGTCGCGTAGCCGCCCTTGACGGCGTCCCCGGGCTGCACGCTGACGTGTGCGAAGGCCGTGCCGGACAGGACGAGGACGGAGCCGGCGGCAAGGGCGGCGGCGAAGGAGACGCGAGAGGTCTTCATGGCGGAACACTCCACAGAGGCAGGGTGACGGTGATTCCGCGCACGGGTGCGCGCGGAGTTCGCGGCACCGGTGCTTCCGCCGGGTGCTCCGGGGAGGGGTGCCGCGTCAGGCTGCGAGGGCGAGCGCGGTGGAGGGCGGCCCGCGCCTGATCACCGTGTGCTGGAGTGCGTCCCGGCCCGTGTGCGCGGTGGGTTCGGCTGCGGTACGGGCTGCCTGCGGGGCACCGGCCGGCGTACCCGCGAGCCCCGCGCCGAGGGCCCGTACGAAGGCCAGCGCGGCGCGCAGCGGACGTACCGGATCGGCTTCGGCGGAGCTGCGGGACAGCTCCACGAGCCGGAACAGGGCGGCGTCGCCGCGCCCCATCAGCCAGCCGGCTGCCAGAGCGGCCAGCAGGTGCCCGAGGAGCATGCCGGTGCTGAACAGGCCGGTGGCGGGCGCGGCGGCGGCCTGCGCGAGGTGCGCGTGGCCGGCGTGGACCGGTGCCGCTCCCTGCGCCGCGGCCTGGGCGGCCAGGGCGGCCGGATCCAGTCCGGCGGTCTCCAGGATCTGCCGGGCGTCGGCCGGGCTGAGCGGGACGGAGTTGCCCCCGCAGACCAGCCGGGCGGCGAGCGCCGCGAGCGAGGTGTCAGCGCCAGCAGGTGCTGGGGCAGAGGCCGCGCTGTGCTGGCCGAGGCCGAACACCGTGTGCAGTCCGAGCTGTCCGAAGGCGAGTCCGGCGGCGATGCCGGGCAGCGTCCGGCGGCGGCCCGCGAGCGGGGCGGCGACCGCGAACACGGCGAGGAAGGCGATGACCAGGGCCCACCAGGGCACCGTGGCGCAGGACGCCCGGGCGTGCCCGGCCGCGGACAGCACGACGCAGACCGCGGTGAACACCGCGGCCCGAAGCAGCCGGAGTCCGGCTCCGGCAGGCGTCGCGTGGGGGACAGTCATGGCCGGGCCATCATCGCACTGCCCTCACACCGCCCATACGGCAGGTCCGGAAGGTCGTGAGTGCCCCTGTACGAGGGCTTCACCTCGGGTGTCACCGCCGGGGCGGAGGCCCGTACGCCACCGCATACACCGCTGCTTCGGAGTGCCGCATCGGCCGAATGAGGGCTGTGGCGGCCGCCAGGGGCTTACGCCCCGCCGCGGGCGGCAATACGTAACCGTATGAGCATCTGGTGGTCTCTCCACTTGAGGCGCGAAGCCGCGAGCGTGCCGCTCGCCAGGCGGTTGCTGCTGGGGACGATGGAGACCGCGGGGGTGGACCCGGACATCTCCTTCGATCTCTCGGTGGCATTGAGCGAGGCCTGCGCGAACGCGGTGGAGCACGGCGGTCCGGCGGCCGAAGCCGGTGCCGGCGCGGAATCCCTCCCGGAGGCGTGCGCGGCGTACCGCGTCACCGCGTACCTGGACGGGGACTGCTGCCGCATCGAGGTGACCGATTCGGGGCCGGGTTTCCCCGCGGCGACGGTCTCGGGGCACAGACCCCCGCCGGCCGGCCCCTCCGAACCCTCGGAGAGCGAGCACGGCCGGGGCCTGTGGCTGATCGCGGAGCTCGCCGACCACGTCAGGTTGCGCAACCGGCCGGGCCGGGGCGCGGTGGTCAGCTTCGACAAGATCCTGAAATGGCGTGAGGGAGCGCTGCTGAAGGTGTCCTAGCGGAAGCCCCGGCGGAAGGGCCCCGGATACGCCGATGGACGGGACTCGCGTACGAGGTCCCGCCCATCGGAGGCGAACGCGGGGCCGGCCCGAAGGCCGGCCCAAGGGCGGGCGTCAGCCCTTCAGGCGCGCCATCCAGGCCTCGACATCGGCCGAGGCGCGGGGCAGCCCGGCCGACAGGTTCCGGTTGCCGTCCTCGGTGACCAGGATGTCGTCCTCGATGCGGACGCCGATGCCCCGGTACTCCTCGGGCACGGTCAGGTCGTCGGCCTGGAAGTACAGACCGGGCTCGACGGTGAGGCACGTGCCGGGCTCCAGCGTGCCGTCGACGTACGCCTCGGTGCGCGCGGCGGCGCAGTCGTGGACGTCCATGCCGAGCATGTGGCCGGTGCCGTGCAGGGTCCAGCGGCGCTGCAGGCCGAGCTCCAGGACACGCTCGACCGGGCCCTCCAGCAGGCCCCACTCGACGAGCTTCTCGGCGAGCACGTGCTGCGAGGCGTCGTGGAAGTCGCGGAACTTGGCACCCGGCTTGACGGCCGCGATGCCGGCTTCCTGGGATTCGTACACCGCGTCGTAGATCTTGCGCTGGATGTCGGTGTACGTGCCGCTGATCGGCAGCGTGCGCGTGACGTCGGCGGTGTAGAGGGAGTGGGTCTCCACACCGGCGTCGAGCAGCAGCAGGTCGCCGGAGCGGACGTCGCCGTCGTTGCGGACCCAGTGCAGGGTGCAGGCGTGCGGGCCGGCGGCGCAGATGGAGCCGTAGCCGACGTCGTTGCCCTCGACGCGGGCGCGCAGGAAGAAGGTGCCCTCGATGTAGCGCTCGGACGTGGCCTCGGCCTTGTCCAGGACCTTCACGACGTCCTCGAAGCCGCGGACGGTGGAGTCGCAGGCCTTCTGGAGCTCGCCGATCTCGAACTCGTCCTTCACGGCGCGGGCCTCGGAGAGGTAGACGCGCAGCTCCTCGTCGCGCTCCTTGGTGACCTTGTCGGTCAGGGCCGACTCGATGAGGGAGTCGTGGCCGCGCACGTTGCGTACGGGGCCCTCCGCCTCGGTCAGCTCGTCGGCGAGCTTGCGCACGTCCTTGGCCGGGATGCCCAGCAGCTGCTCGGCCTCGGCGAGGGAGTGGCGGCGGCCGACCCACAGCTCGCCCTGGCCGGAGAGCCAGAACTCGCCGTTCTCGCGGTCGGAGCGGGGCAGCAGGTAGACGGTGGCGGCGTGGCCGGTCTCGCCCGAGGGCTCGAGGACCAGCACGCCGTTCTCGGTCTGGTCGCCGGTCAGGTACGCGTACTCGGTCGAGGCGCGGAAGGGGTACTCGGTGTCGTTCGAGCGCGTCTTGAGGCGACCCGCGGGCACGACCAGGCGCTCGCCGGGGAAGCGCGCGGACAGCGCGGCGCGGCGGGCGGCGGTGTGCGCGGCCTGGGCGATCGGCTCCAGCCCGTGCAGCTCGGTGTCGGCCCAGCCCGTGCGCATGCTCTCCGCGAGTTCGTCGCTGACGCCCGGGTACAGCCCGTTCTTGCGCTGCTTGTGCTTCTTCTGGGGCTGCTCTTCTTCCGGGGTCTCCGGGGTGAGCTCCTCAGCCACGTCTTCTCCTCAGCTACGACACGTACGACAGCTACTGCAGGACCGGGTAGGACCGTATCCATCGTATGTGCGAGGGGAAGACGCCCGGCGGCGGGTGTGAGAATTCAGTCAAAACGGGCAGCGAGCAGGACGATGTCCTCCACTCCGTCCTCCGTGTCGGCCGTGGTGACCGTGGTGGCCGTGGTGGCGGAAGCCGCCGCAGGGGCGGAACCGGCGGGGGCGACCGCAGGATCGTCCGCGGGCAGCAACGTCCGCAGGATGTGGTCGCAGATGGCCGCCGGATCGTCCCGGATGGCCCGGGGCACCCCCGCGGCGGCCGCGTGCAGCCGTGCGTAGGCCCGGTCCATGGAGTCTCCGGTCCGCCGCAGCAGCCCGTCGGTGTACAGCAGCACCGTTTCTCCACGCGCGGGTTCGATCTCCACGCTCGGCGCCTCCCAGCACGACAGCATCCCGAGCGGCGCGGAGAGGGTGGTCTCCACGTACTCCGTGCGGTGCTCGCCGATGAGCAGCGGCGGGGCGTGCCCGGCTCCGGCCAGGATGATCTTCCGCCCCTGAGGGCCCCCGGCGGGTTCGCAGTACGCGAAGAGCGCCGTCGCGCAGCGCGCGGGCTCGGTCAGGCGCAGCAGCAGCTCCAGGTCGGACAGGACCGCGACGGGGTCTTCCCCCTCCATGACGGCGTACGCGCGCAGCGAGGCCCGCAGCCGTCCCATCGCGGCGACGGCGCTGGGCCCCGCCCCGCCGACGGAACCGACGGCCAGCCCCAGGGCGCCCTCGGGCAGCGGCAGCGCGTCGTACCAGTCGCCCCCGCCGCGCGGCCCGGTGTGGTGGCGGGCGGCGAGCTGCACCCCGGGGATCCGGGGGAGCCGGCTGGGCAGCAGCTCCTCGGCGACCGTGGCCAGACGCGTGCGGGAGCGTTCCACCTCCAGCATCCGGGCCAGGTGTTCGGCGGCGTGCCGCACGTAGAGCCCGGCGAGGTCGCGCTGGCGCTCGCTCGGCTCGGCCTGTTCGTCGTAGAGCCAGACGGCGGCTCCCAGCCGCCCCGTGGCCTCGGCCGTCAGCGGCAGTGCGTAGCTCGCGGCGTAGCCGAGCCGGGCGGCGACCTCGCGGTGGCGGGGGTCGACCGGGGTGCCGTACCCGTTCGAGCCGGGGGCGGCGTCGGGTTCGGGGAGCACCTCGGAGCCGCCCCGGGCGTCGGGGAGTCCGTCGAGGATGCGGCCGTACGAGGTCGCGGTGCGCGGGACGGTCTCGATGTGCCCGAGGTCCGCGCGGCCGAGGCCCAGGCCGATCGTGGTCGTCGGGCCGAGCCCGTCGGAGGGTTCCAGGACGACCAGGCCGCGGCGGGCGCCGACGAGGGCGGCTCCGGCGCGCAGGAACTCATGGAGGGAGGAGTCGAGGTCACGGGCGCGGGCGAGGCGCTCGGTGAGCTCGTGGAGGGTGGTCAGGTCGGAGACCATCCCCGCCAGCCTGTCCTGGATCACCGTGCTCGGTCCGGGGACCGCTGCCGCAGCCTGTGCGGGGGCGGTTCGGGCGGGCGTGGGCGCCGCAGTCTGCGGGACCGCGGTAACTGCTGGATCGATTCCAGCCACTTTCGGCAGATGCGGGGCGCTCATGGCGTCCGCCTTTCCACCTGGTGCGATTCGCCATATAGCATCGCAAACCCCCAGATCGTGCTGCGCCGCCATCAATGAATCCACATCTACACGCACACGAGGATCGATGTCCAGCATTGCCCAGGTGGGAATCCTGGTGTCCGTGAGACGGCAACTCACTGTCCAGCCAAGGCTAGAACTTGGCTGGAAAAAGCCGGAAGCGGACGGTTTTTGCGATCGACTGGTCGGGCGCCGGAGCGGCTCTGGGTACCTAATCGGTGGTGCCCGGGGAGAGTTGGCGCAGCCCGGCGGTTGCCGGGAACCGCCCGGCGCGGTCCGTCGTCCTTAGCGGCGGCAGCCGGTCTCGGCACTGGCGCGGGTCGCGTTCCGCCCCCGCCGGACGTTCCATGGACCCGTAAGAAGACTGCACGAACCGTGTGGACCTGCTTCAAGGCGGACAGTGACGCGAAACGTGTACGTGTGGTGAAACGCCGGTTACGTGGTGTGATGTGGCCCTCGGCGTTCAACGGAAAGGAACGAGCGCTCATGCGCGAGATCCTCGGAAGGCGTCTCCAGCGGCTCCGCGATCGCTTGAAAACCCTCCGCCCGGCCCCCGGGCAGAGCGGTGATCCGACCCTCCCCCTCCTCGACGCGGCGCTCACCTGCGCCACCGCCCGGCAGTGGCCGGTGCTGCCCGGCGTCGGCCGCTCCGGCGCCGACAGCAACCGGTGCGCCTGTCCCGATCCCGACTGCGTCGTTCCCGGCGCACACCCCTTCGACCCCGGGCTGCTCGCGGCCACCACCGACCCCCGGATGGTGTCCTGGTGGTGGACCAACCGGCCCACCGCTCCCGTACTGCTGGCCACCGGAGGGTCCGCGCCCTGTGCCGTGAGCCTGCCGGCCAACGCGGCCGCGCGGGCCGTCGTACGGCTGGACGCGCAGGGCATGCGGCTCGGCCCGATCGTTGCCACGCCCACCCGTTGGGCGCTGCTGGTCGCGCCGTACTCACTGGAGCGGCTCGGCGAACTCCTGTACGCCAAGGACCACGTGCCCTCCGCGCTGCGTTTCCACGGCGAGGGCGGCTACCTGTTGCTCCCGCCCTCCCCCGCCTCCGGCGGGGGGCAGGTGCGGTGGGAGCGCGAGCCCGAGGACGGCCCCGTCCCCGGCGGCCTGTGGCTGCCGGAGATCGAGGCCGTCGTGCATGCGCTGGTCGAGGCGAGCAGCGGGGCCTCGGGCGGCGGCAGTCGGCTCGCGTACTGAACCGGTGCTCCGGGCGCCCGCGGATCACTCGTACGGGTGCCAGTGCGACGTGTTTCCAAGGGAATTGGGCGCGGGGATCTCCGTGCCCCATTCCGGCATCGCTATCTTCGCCGAATGAATCTCCGCTTGATCGGTATCAGCGCCGGTGTGCTGATCATCTTGTCGCTCCCGCTGGCAGGAGCGATCGCCGGACCGGATTTCGACGGTCAGGACGACGGGAAAGGCGGCGGGTTGCTCTCCGCGCTCGGACTGGCCGATCCATCGGGCGGATCGCGTACGTCGACACCTGCCGCCGGGCCCGAGCGGCGGGCCGAGCCGGCGCGGGGAGCGCGGCCGGGGCAGCCGCCCGCTCAGCGGGCTCAGCCGGGCCCGTCCGAGCAGCCCCGTACGGATTCCAGGTGCGGCCCCGAACTCTCCTCCCCGCAAGGCCTGGAGGCGCAGACCTGCGTCCTCGTGGGCGAGGGCCGGACCTGGGGCCGCAGCTACTACCGCAACACCAGCGGGCGCGCGCTGGACGCCGTCCTGACGATGATGGGGCCGGCGGGGCGCACGGTGCAGATCCGCTGCGCGGTCGGGGCGGGCGACGAGCCGGGGCAGTGCGAGACGCCGCGTGAGGACTCGGCGGGGACGCCGGACGCCTACTCGGCAGTTGCGGAGTTTGCAGTTCCGGATGATGAAGGGCGGCTGCTGCTGCGGTCCGGGAGCAACTCACCGGCACCGTCCGACGGTTGAGCGACGGCGGAAATGTAAGGGCCCGGTCGCTGGCGACGGGGGATGCACCAGCGACCGGGCTACAAGAACGGTAACAAGAGATCGCCTGTTCGCAAATTCGATCTCTGATATTCAGACACCGATTTGCAGGCGATTAGCGGGAGTTGTGACCCCAGTCACCGGTCCTGCGGGCGCTCGGCGGTCAGCTGAGCGTGACCTGGCGGTTGGTGAGTCCGCCGCGAGCCCGGCGCTCCTCCGCGGTCAGGGGGGCGTCCGCGGCCAGGGCCGTGGCCAGCCGCTCCGCGAACTCCGCCGCGGGCTTCTCCACGTCGTCGGCGGTCACTCCGGTGGGCAGGTCCCAGACGGGGACCATCAGGCCGTGCGCCCGGAACGAACCGACCAGTCGGGTGCCCTCGCCGAGCGAGGAGGTGCCCGCGGCGTGCAGCCGCGCGAGGGCGTCGAGCAGCTTCTCCTCGGGGTGCGGCATGACCCAGCGCAGGTGGTTCTTGTCCGGGGTCTCGCACCAGTAGGCCGAGTCCACGCCGGCCAGCTTGACGGTGGGGATGGCGGCGGCGTTGGCGCGCTCGAGGGAGGCGGCGATCTCCGGGGAGGCGTTCTGAGCGCTCTCCGCATCCGGAATCCAGAATTCGAAGCCACTGTGCACAACCGGCTCGAAAACGCCGTCCGTGTCCAGGAGATCCTGAAGTCGCGGACCCTCGGCGGGAACGCGGCGGGCGGCCACCGGGGTGCCCGGTTCCGCGACGAGCGCGCGCTCCAGGGTGTCGGCCATGTCCCGGGCGAGGTCGCCGGTGGTCGAGTCGTTCTGGAGGCCGAGCAGGACGGACCCGTCCTCGCGGCGCAGCGCCGGCCAGGCCATCGGCAGTACGGTCACCAGCGTGACCGACGGGACGCCTTCGGGCAGGCCGCCCTTGAGCGTGAGCGGGATGGTCGCCGCGGGCACGAGCTCGCGCAGCGCCACCCAGTCGCACTCGGCGGGCAGGCCCTCGAAGGGGCGCGCCACGTGCTCGGTGACGGCGTGCGCGGCGGCCGCGCCGTGGCAGGCCTTGTAACGGCGCCCGGATCCGCAGGGGCAGGGCTCGCGTGCGCCCACCACCGGGATCTCCCCGTTCTTGAGCTGCGGCTTTGCAGTCTTCGCTGCGGGGCGCTTCTTGGCCATCGTGGGTGTCTCCCGGTTGCGGCGGTACGGCGTTGTGTCTGGGCGCGAGCCTAGCCGTTCGCGCCGCCGCAACCGGGAGGGTGCGGCCGGGAGCACGGTCGGCGTGCGCTCCCGGCGGCCGCTCGTTCGGACGGCCGGTGTCGTCGTCGGGGATCCGGGTCAGGGATCCGGTCACGGATGGAGATCGTCGAAGGCCGTGCTGAAGTCGATCGCCGGGGGCGCAACGCGCGTAGCGAAATCCTCGTGCCGGGCCCCGCACGCGACCGTCACCCATACGGTGACCTCGCCTGCCGCTCCGTCCCGCACACCCCAGTCCTGGGCGAGGGCGCTGATGATGTTCAGCCCCCGGCCGCCGCGCGCGGTGACCGAGGGCGTGGCCGGAACCGGGCGGGTGGGACCGCCCCCGTCCGTGACCTCGACCGTCAGCCGCCCCGCCTTGTCGATGCGCCACGCGGCGCGTATCTCCCCGTCCCCGACCTCTCCGGCGCTCAGTGGTCTGCCGTGTCGGCAGGCGTTGCTGAGCAGTTCGGAAAGGATCAGTACGGCGTCGTCCACGACCGATTCGGGCACCCCGCTCATACGCAATTGCTCACGCATGCGGCGCCTTGCCTCGCCCACGCCCGCAGGACCATGGCATACGTCCATACGCGAAGACGTGGGCACTTCCTGTGCCACCACCAACGCCACCCCCGGAACCTCCTTAGCCCCACGCCATGGTCTGGATGCCCCAATGGCCTGGACCGGAAACCGACCAAGCGGAGCCCTCTGACGCATTGATGTCGGACGATTGCGGAGCGGATGCGCCGGTGCACACCCTGTCACCTGAGTGGCGTGCGGGACGGGTGCGCAAAACGGGATGTCAGCGCCCTAGCTGTGACAGAACTTGTCGCGGTCTGTTCGTGATGATTGCTTCCACACCCAGATCAGCGCAGAGCTGAACGTCTTCCGGTTCGTTCACGGTCCATACGTGTACGGAGTGGCCCGCGCCCTGCAGCTTGCGGATGAACCCGGGGTGGCTGCGCACGATGCGCATCCCGGGACCCGCGATCCGCACCCCGGCCGGCAGCCGCCCGTCGCGCATCCGGGGCGAGATGAACTGCATCAGGTACACGGTCGGGACCGTCGGCGCGGCCGCCCGCACCCGGTGGAGGGAGCGCGCCGAGAAGCTCATGACGCGGACCGGGTGCGGGCCCTCGGCGGGCGGCGAGTCCAGCCCGAATCGCTTGAGGAGGAAGAGGAGCCGTTCCTCCACCTGTCCGGCCCAGCGGGTCGGGTGCTTCGTCTCGATGGCGAGCTGCACCGGCCGGCCGGCGTCGGAGACCAGCTCCAGGAGCCGCTCCAGGGTGAGTACGGAGGTGCGCTCGGGGTCGGCGTCCCAGTCCGGGGACTCCTCGCGGTCCTTCCAGGAGCCGAAATCGAGGGCGGCGAGGTCGGCCAGCTCCAGGGCGGAGACGGCGCCGCGGCCGTTGGAGGTGCGGTTGACCCGGCGGTCGTGGACCAGCACCAGATGTCCGTCGGCGGTGAGCCGGACATCGCATTCGAGGGCGTCGGCGCCGTACTCGATGGCCTTGCGGTAGGCGGCCAGGGTGTGCTCGGGGGCATCCTCCGAGGCGCCGCGGTGGGCGACGACCTGGATGGGCGGCAGTGCGTGGGTCACCGGGTCATGGTGCCACCGAGACGGCCCCGGGTGTCGGGCTCCGCCCTGCGGATGCGCCCGGAATGCCGGATATAAAGAATGGGGCAGACGCACAGGTCCGGCTTACAGTGCTCTGACGGGTCATAGGGAAGGCTTTTCCCAGGAACTTGTGCGGCACGTCGAACGTTCTGTCGGGCCGAATCGCCAGTTTTTCTGAAGCCGTGTGTGACGAGGAGAAGAGCGCTGTGAGCACCGAGAACGAGGGCACCGCGGCCCCGACGCCCCCCGCGGCCCCGTCCACACCCCCGGTGGCCGCTCCTGCCCCCGAGACGCCTGCGCCCGCACCGGCCGCCGAGACCCCGGCGCCGCCCGCTCCGGCCGCACCCGCCGCGGAGCCGGTCACCCAGCAGTTCCCGCCGGCGCCCGCGCCCGGCACGGAGCCGACCCAGCAGATCCCGCCCACCCCGCCCCCCGCAACGGGCCCGGCCTACGCCCAGGCCCCCGCGCCGCAGGCCCCGGCCGCGCACGGCGCCGAGGGCTGGCCGCCCCCGCCGCCCGCGGTCCCGGCGTACGGCTCGGGAGGCGGCCACGACGGCGGCGTCTGGGGCGCGCCCCCGACCGCCGACGGCTTCCCGCCCGCCAAGCCGAAGGGCAAGGGCGGCCTGGTCGCCGCCGTGCTCGTGGCAGCCCTTCTCGCCGGCGGCGTCGGCGGCGGCATCGGCTTCTGGGCCGCCGAGCGCAGCGGGAACGGCGTCGGCTCGACCACGGTCGCCGCGAGCAGCACCCCCAAGGACATCAAGCGGGAGGCCGGCTCGATCGCGGGCCTGGCCGCCGGCGCGCTGCCCAGCGTCGTCACCATCGAGGCCTCGGCCGGCGACGGCGAGGGCGGTACCGGCACCGGCTTCGTCTACGACCAGCAGGGCCACATCCTCACCAACAACCACGTGGTGGCCTCCGCCGCGAACGGCGGCAAGCTCTCCGCCACCTTCTCCGACGGCAAGAAGTACGAGGCCGAGGTCATCGGCCGGGCCCAGGGCTACGACGTGGCCGTGCTCAAGCTGAAGAACCCGCCGGCCGGCCTCAAGCCGCTGCCGCTCGGTGACTCCGACAAGGTCGCGGTCGGCGACTCGACCATCGCGATCGGCGCCCCCTTCGGCCTGTCCAACACGGTCACCACCGGCATCGTCAGCGCCAAGAACCGCCCGGTGGCCTCCGGTGACGGCTCCGGCGGCAAGAACTCGTACATGAGCGCGCTCCAGACGGACGCCTCGATCAACCCCGGCAACTCCGGCGGTCCGCTGCTCGACGGGCGCGGTGCGGTCATCGGCATCAACTCCGCCATCCAGTCGGCCGGCAACGGCGGCTTCGGCGGCGGCCAGGCCGGCTCCATCGGCCTCGGCTTCGCCATCCCGGTCAACCAGGCGAAGAACGTCGCCGAGTCGCTGATCAAGACCGGCAAGCCGGTCTACCCGATCATCTCGGTCTCCGTGGACCTCCAGTCCAAGACCGACGGCGCCAAGATCTCCGAGCAGGGCGCGCCCGCCAACGACCTGGTCGACCCCAACGGTCCGGCCGGCAAGGCGGGCCTCAAGCCCGGCGATGTGATCACCCGGTTCGGCGACAAGCCGATCGACAGCGGCCCGACCCTGATCAGCGAGATCTGGACGCACAAGCCGGGCGACGTGGTGAAGCTGACCTACCTGCGCGACGGCAAGCCGACCACCGTCGACATCACCCTCGGCTCGCGGGTGGGCGACAAGTAACGACGCCCGGCCCGGGCGCGAAACCGACGGGGCCGCTGGCTTGATGGGGAGGGGCCGTGGGCGCGAATACGCCTACGGCCCCTCCCAACGTCCGCTTATGCTTCCCATGTGTTCGATTCCCGGCACATACGTACTTTCCACGAAGTGGTGGCCTCCGGGTCCTACTCGGCGGCAGCCCGCGCCCTCGGGTACACCCAGCCTGCGATCACGCAGCAGATGAAGGCGCTCGAACGCGCCGTCGGCACCCCGCTCTTCACCCGGGTCGGCCGCAAGATGCAGCTCACCGAGGCCGGCGAGTCCATGGCCCGGCACGCCGAGTCCATCCTCGGCAGTCTCTCCGCCGCCGAGGCACAGCTCAAGGCGTACGCCCGCCTGCGCACCGGGCGGGTCCGGCTGTGCGGCTTCCCCAGCGCCAACGTCACCCTGGTCCCGGAGGCCCTGAGCGACCTGGCCAAGGACCATCCGGGCATTCAGGTCGAGCTGTTGGAGGGGGAGCCCCCGGAGTCGCTGCGCCGACTGGAGCGCGGGGAGTGCGACATCACCCTGGCTTTCACCTATCCCGGGCTCCACGAGGAGATCCCGGAGGAGGTCGCCGAGGTCAGGCTGCTGGAGGACCAGCTGACGGTGCTGCTCCCGACCGGGCACCCGCTGGCCCGGCGGCGGGCCGTGCACCTGGCCGATCTCGCGGAGGAGCGGTGGATCGCCGGCTGCCCGCGCTGCCGGGCGAACCTGCTGCACGAGTGTGCCGAGCTGGGCTTCGTGCCCGACATCCGGTTCGCCACGGACGACAACCTGGTCGTGCAGAGCATGGTCGGGCAGGGGCTCGGCGTGGCGATGATGCCCGCGCTCGTGCTGCCCTCCCTCTCCCTGAACAAGGTGTGCGGGCGGCCGCTCCAGCCCGCCGCGCGCCGGCACATCGCCGCGTACGTCTACCGCGACCATCTGCGCATCCCGGCGACCTCCGTGGTCCTGGGCGCGCTCAAGCAGGTGGCTGCGAACCGCGTCGGCTGCTGATCACCGGACCGTCCTTCCCCTTGAATTCATAAGCAGTGCTTTGGATTTCAGGTGAGAACTGTCGTTGGACGTGATGGATCGGCTGTCCGACGCTGCGGGTATGACCACCACTACGCCGGCCCGTACGACCGCGAGGATGGCCGCCCTCGTCAGTGAGATCCGTACGGTCGTGGACCGGGGGCTGGCCCCGGACCTGACCGCCTACCTCGTCGGCGAGCGCGTCGCCCCGCACCTGGGCACGCCCGACCTGCTCACTCCCGAGCAGCGCGTAGGGAACCCCGACCGGTACCGGCAGCACGTCCTGCACGCCGAGCCGGACGGAAGCTTCTCGGTGGTCGCACTCGTGTGGCTGCCCGGTCAGGAGACCGCCATCCACGACCACGTCTCGTGGTGTGTGGCCGGGGTGCACGAGGGTGAGGAGAGCGAGCTCCGCTACCGGCTGGCCCCCGCGACGGGAGACGCCTGCGCCCGACTGGTGGCTACCGAGCATGTGGTCAACGGCCCCGGTGACGTCTGTGGATTCGCCCCGCCCGGCGATATCCACAAGGTCTACAACTCCTGTCGCACCACGGCGATATCCCTGCACGTCTACGGAGCCGATGTCGTCCGCCTGGGCAGCAGCGTCCGCCGCGTCTACACGCTCCCCACCGACTGATGGCCCTGCTGAACCGCCCTGTACGCGGGGCGGACACCGAGGGCGACAAGCATGTTTCACGTGAAACATCCTCGTCCTGGCCCGGGTTGGGGATGGCGGCCGCCGGAGTGCTGGTGGCGTGGTGCGTGCACCGGCTGGTGCCCGCGGTACCCATGCTGACCGCGTCGGTGGTGCTCGGCATCGCGGCGGCCCACCTCCCGGGCATACGCGAGGTCGTACGCGGATCAGCCCGCCCGGGCCTCTCGCTGGCCGGGCGCCGGCTGATGCGGATCGGCATCGTCCTGCTGGGCCTCGGCCTGGGCCTGGACCAGGTGCTCCGGCTGGGCTGGGCCACGGTGGCGATGGTGGCCGCGGTGGTCGCCGCCACCTTCTTCGGCACCCTGTGGCTGGGCCGACGGCTGGGGCTTCCCGGGGACCAGCCGCTGCTGATCGCCACCGGGTACTCGATCTGCGGGGCCTCGGCCATCGGCGCGGTGAGCCAGGTATCGGGCAGTGACGAGGAGGACGTGGCCGCCTCGGTGGCGCTGGTGACCCTGTGCGGGACGCTGGCCATCGCGGTCCTCCCGCTCCTCCAGGGCCCCTTGGGGCTCTCGGACCCGGCCTTCGGGCGCTGGGTCGGCGCGAGCGTCCACGACGTCGGCCAGGTGGTGGCCACCGCGCAGACCGCGGGCCCGGGCGCGCTCGGCGAGGCCGTCCTGGTCAAGCTGATGCGGGTGGCCCTGCTCGCCCCGCTGGTGGCCGCGGTGGCCTTCTCCGTACGGGCGCGGCGGCAGGGAGTGCGCACGCCCTCGGGGCGGCGCCCGGCGCCGGTGCCGCTGTTCGTGGCCGGGTTCCTGGCCGCGGCCGGGCTGCGCGCCACCGGGGTGCTGCCCGACGCGGCACTGGACTGGGCGCACACCGCACAGGAACTGCTGCTGGCGGCGGCCCTGTTCGGGCTGGGCAGCGCGGTGGACCTCCCCCGGCTGGCCCGGACCGGCGGCCGGGCCGCGGTACTGGGGCTCGGGGCCTGGCTGGTGGTGGCGGGGGTCTCGTACGCGGGCGTACTGCTGACGGTATGACCTCGGCGAGCCGGTTCTCATGGTCCGGCGAAGGGAGTTGGCCAATTCCTGGCCGGAACCGACCGAACGTTCCGACCGTCTCCTGACTTCTCGTTCCGCACGTGCGACCCTGCGGCCGATCCGCACCGACAGCTCTTCACCCCCACCCTGCCCGTTCCGACGGGACCGGGCACGGCAGAAGGAGTCCTGCGTGAATCGTCATCGCACGGCAGCATCGGTCCTCATGGCGGCGGGCGCCCTGATCGCGGGCGCGCTGACGGCGGCCGCCCCCTCGGCCGCCGCCGACTCCCCGGCCTCGTTCAAGCAGCAGCACACCCAGGGTTTCTGGACCGCCGAACGGATGCGCGGCGCCACCCCGCTGGACGTGACGGCAGCGCCGGGGACCGGGCGGGCGCCGGTCGCGGCGGCCGCACCCCGGCCCACGGCGGTCGCCCCGACGGCGGCATCCGCCCCCGCGGCCTCCCCGGCGTCGTTCCCGCAGGCGGGCGGCGCGTGGACGGGCGGCGGCGCGGTGGTCAAGACCTCGGGCCGCGTCTTCTTCACCTTTGGCGACCGTACGGCGTCCTGCTCCGGTGACTCGATCACCAGCGCCAACGGCAGCACGGTCATCACCGCCGGCCACTGCGTGAAGTACCAGGGCACCTGGCACACCAACTGGATCTTCGTACCCGCGTACGAGAACGGGAACGCGCCCTACGGCCAGTGGTCGGCCACCAAGACCTTCGCGACGGACCAGTGGGCCGCCAGCGAGGACATGAACATGGACGTCGGCCTCGCCGTCGTCGCTCCGCTGAACGGCCAGAAGCTCAGCCAGGTCGTCGGCGCCCAGGGAATCCTGTTCAACGGCGGCTACAACAAGAAGATGTACTCGTTCGGGTTCCCGGCGGCCGCGCCGTACGACGGCACCAAGCTGGTCTACTGCAGCGGGAACACCGGCAAGGACTTCCTGCTGACCAAGGACCACAGCCTGGGCTGCAACATGACCGGCGGCTCCAGCGGGGGCCCGTGGTTCCAGGACTTCAACGAGGCCACGGGCCTGGGCACCCAGGTCTCGGTGAACAGTTTCGGCTACACCTTCCTGCCGAACCGGATGTTCGGCCCGTACTTCGGCAACGAGGCGAAGGCGGCCTATGACAAGGCCCAGAATTCCTGACCCGGCCGCCCCCCACCTGCCGGTACTCTGTACCGGCCAGGTGGGTTGCCCGAGCGGCCTAAGGGAACGGTCTTGAAAACCGTCGTGGCGCGAGTCACCGTGGGTTCAAATCCCACACCCACCGCCAGACCAGAGAAGTAGCAGGTCAGAGGGCGGGTCCCCGATGAGGGGACCCGCCCTCTCCGCTCACCACGGTGTTCGGATCGCAGCGGGGACATGGCGCTCCGCCGCGGTCCGGGCCATGGTCCGGAGCCTGGTGAAGTACGAGGCGCAGTACTCCTCGTTGATCAACGGCACGACCTTGTCGAGGTCGGCGATGCAGCTCCAGAGGCGGGCCACGCCACTGTCGTCGAGGCCGCGTTTCAGCTCGCTCAGCACAGAACCGGCGGCGTCGGCGTCGAGGAGGACGAGATCCACGCCGTCGAAGTCCACGCCGCGGAAGCCGTCGGGGAACGGCGCGCGCATGTGTTCTTCCCACAGCCTGGCGAGTACCCCTTCGGGCTGTGCTCCGCCCGCGTCGGCGGCCGTCTCTTCCGTCATGTACGGAGGGTGAAGGAGCAGGGAGACGGCATCGAAGACGGCACGCACCAAGAAAACGGCTTGGGCCTGCCGGAGAGCGGCACTCGACTCGGCCCCCCGTGTGAACCTGTCGCGCAGCTGTCGGCTGCGGTCGAGTTCGGCGGCGAGTGCGGCCGTGATGAGTCCTGCGTCCGTGGCCCGCCCGATCAGGGTGCCGAGCGGTTCGTTCGAGGCCAGACGCTCGGCGAGGACGTGCTCCAGGGCGAACAGGGAGTGCGTGACGGCAACGGTGGCGAACTCGTACCGGTAGTAGGAGTGCCGTATGAGCTCACGGGAGGTCTCCAGCGCGCTCATGACGTACATCGACGCCCCGCCGGGCAGAACCAGGTCGGCAACCAGGCCGTGCATGTCCGCGTAGTCGAGTACGTCGTGGGAGGCGCGGGGGTCCCGTACCGGCAGCAGGAGCGGGTCGGGCGGTGGTGGCATGGCGTTCACCGGTGCAGTCTTGCCGCCGGATGGCCGGCGGTGCCATCGGATTGTGCGGGGCGGCGGGGCGGCGGGCGGCGGGGCGTGCCGGTGGGCTACGCCAGTGCGGCCCGCCAGTCGTTGCTCGTGTGCCACTGGCCCGGCGGGTACTCGAACTCGGTCTCGCCGAGGAGTACGAAGCCCGCGGCGCGGCAGACGGCGTTGGATGCCGCGTGGTCGACGGACGGGAAGGCGTGGAGGTGGCGGCGCGCGCCGTGCGCGGACGCGTGGGCGATGACCGCGCGGGCCGCCTGCGCGGCGAGGCCGCGGCCCTGGAACCCGGGGAGGACGCCCCAACCGGTCTCGTAGACCTCCTCGTCCTTCCACACGCGCTCCCAGAAGGCGATCGTGCCCACGCTCTCGCCCTCGGCGACGATCCGGAACACCCGTCCGGCCGCCGGCTCGCGGGCGCTCATCGCCAGGTACCGCTGATGGCGCTCCCGGAGCTTGGCCTCGGTCTCCGGGCCGCCGAGGTGTTCGGTCATGACGGGCTCGTTCTTGCGCAGCAGCAGCCAGAAGTCGTCCTCGGCCCAGGGCACGAGCTGCAGGGATGCATCCATGCAGCCACCGTAGGCACGGCCCCGACCGGCAAGACACCCCTTAGGCCCTTCGAGTGGTGTTTGTCGGAAGATCGGCGCGGGTCGTGGGGGCACTGCGGTTGCGACCACATCATGACGAATGTATGCAGATCCGCCCGTCGGAACATCGCGAAACGAAGGACCTCGTCATGGCTCACCGCATCACCGTCACGTCGATCTGGACCGCAGTCGTCGCCGTCCTCGTGGTCCTCCTCGCCTCCCTCGGGTTCGGCGCCAAGGCCGCCCCGGCCGCCAACGCCCCGGCTCCTGCTCCTTCCCGTCGCGCGGCGGCCGCCGTACGCCGGCCGGCCCGGCCGATGGGACGACGGAGCTGGCGGGCGATGATGCGCGGCGGATCGCTCCCGCCGACCATCAAGCAGCGGATCCGCGCCGAGGCGCACGGCAAGGCCCCGTCCGTCCGCCGCTCGACCACCGCCGCCGCGTCCCTGGCCGGGAGCAGCTCCGGAGCCGCCCGCGAAGACCTCGATCTGGTCGCGTAGCACCCGTACGGCGTCGTCGTGCACCGCGTATCCCGTACCAACGCGGTAGGCGGTCGAGAGTGGTAATGGCAGCAGCAGGCGCTGGAGCCCGGTCGGCAGGTCGCGACCGCGGATCGCGCCGGTGATGTGCCCCGGAGCGGGGCACGGTGGGATGGCCCCGGCGGGCGCCGGGGGCGTGCAGGGGGCGTGAAGCCTGGCATTGCAGGGCCGCAGGCCCGGGAGACGGTGGGGTTCCCGGACGGAGCGGCCCTTTTCGGCATGTCCGGCGCACATGAGTTTGAGGGAACGTTTCAGCCCAGATCCGGCGGTGGTTTCGGCCGGCTCCGCCGCTCTGACCAGCGGCGTTGGGGTGCGAATGGGGTTTATCCGATGTTGCTCATACTTGCGGGGGAATCGTGGACTCCGGGCTGGTTCGCCGGGGATTCGGTGGGCAACTCTGGTGTCGCGACGTCGTCACCACGCAACGACCGAGGCGGTCGGCCAACTGCCTTGGAGCAAGTCCCACTTCGCTTTTCTGGAGGATTCAGACATGGCAAGCATCCGTACCGCCCGCGTCTTCGCCGCCGTCGCCGCTCTCCCCCTCGCCGTTTCCCTCTTCGGCGGTGTGGCCTCAGCCGACAACGGCTCCTTCGCGAACGACGGATCGAATGCGAGCGTCGCCGGCATCATCGGCAGCGGTGTCGGCGGGAACAACAGCGGCAACTCGTCGACTTCCCAGCAGGTGGCCACCGGCTCCGGTGCGTCCAACCAGAACAACACCGCGCAGGTGAACGGCTCGGCCTTCACGGCGATCCAGCAGGGCAACGCCGCTCTCAACTTCCACCCCTGGTGGTAGTCGATCGCCGAGTCCTCTGAGTCTTGAGGGCGCCTGTGCCACCGGACCGGCTGGGGTCCGGTGGCACAGGCGCCCTCGCGCGTTCTCGCGTCCGCGCGCCGATCCGCAACGCCGGTCCCGCGCACAGATCCGCGCGCAGTCCTCTCCGGGGCTCTCCCGACCTTGACATCCACAGCGAATCTGACGGACAGTCAGGTTCACTCGATGATGTGATGCCGGGAGGCCAGCGCCGTGCACCTCGCCCCGACCGAAGGCCAGTTGCGGCTCCGCGCCGAACTGCGGGAGTACTTCCACGATCTGCTGCCGGGCGGGCCTCCCGAGGACCCCGCCGCCCAGCGCGCACTGCTGCGCCGCATCGGCGCCGACGGACTGCTCGGCCTCGGCTGGCCCGTCGACTACGGCGGCCAAGGACGAGGCCCCGAAGAGCAGTTCGTGTTCTTCGACGAGGCCTACCGGGCCGGCGCCCCCGTCTCCATGGTCACCCTCAACACCGTGGGTCCGACCTTGATGAAGTACGGCACCCCGGAGCAGAAGGACTTCTTCCTGCCCCGGATCCTCAGCGGCGAGATCGTCTTCGCCATCGGCTACTCGGAGCCCGAGGCCGGCACCGACCTGGCCTCGCTGCGCACCCGTGCCGTACGCGACGGAGCGGACTGGGTCGTCGACGGGCAGAAGATCTTCACCTCCAACGCCCAGAGCGCAGACTGGATCTGGCTCGCCTGCCGAACCGATCCCGACGCCCCCAAGCACAAGGGCATCTCGATCATCCTGGTGCCCACCGACGCCCCGGGCTTCGCGTGGACCCCCATCGACACGGTCGGCGGGCTCACGACCACATCGACGTACTACGACGGGATACGCGTGCCCGCCGGGAACCTCGTCGGCCCCGAGCACGGCGGCTGGGGGCTGATCACCAACCAGCTCAACCACGAGCGCGTGGCCCTCGCCGCCATCGGCATGCAGGCCGAGGACTTCTACACGAGGGCCCTGCACCACGCCCGCACCCCCGATCCGGTCACCGGCGAGCGCCCCGCCGACCGGCCCTGGGTGCAGTCCCGGCTCGCCGAGGCACACGCCCGGCTGGCCGCCGTACGCCTCCTCAACTGGCGCCTCGTCCAAGACGTCGGCGGCGGCACCCTGGCCCCCGGCGACGCCAGCGGCGTGAAGTTCCTCGGCACCGAGTCCACCGTCGAGGTGTACCGGATGTGCCAGGACGTGGTCGGCGAGGAGGCCCTCGTACGGGGGCCCGCGGCCTTCGCCGGCGGCGAGCTGGAGCGGATGAACCGGGCCGCGCAGATCAACACCTTCGGAGGCGGGGTCAGCGAGGTCCAGCGCGAGATCGTCGCCATGATGCGGCTCGGCATGAAGGGAAGGAAGCGATGACCGCCACGGCGGACCAGGCAGCGGGAACGGGAGCGCGAGCGGGAGCAGGAACGGGAGCAGGAACGGGAGCGGGAGCGGACGCCGGTACGGGCGCGGGTACGGGCGCCGAGGAGGCCGCCCGGTTCCACGCGCTGCTCAAGACCTTCGAAGGGCGCGCCGCCGCCACCGCGGGACAGGGCAAGGACCCCGTCAACCAGCCGATGATCCGCCACTGGTGCGAGGCGATGGGCGATGCCGACCCCGCGTACACCGGTCCGGACGCCGTCGCCCCGCCCACCATGCTCCAGGCCTGGACGATGGGCGGGCTCTCCGGGCACGGCGACCGCTCCTCCGCCTACGACGAGCTCCTCGCCCTGCTCGACGGCGCGGGCTGCACCGCCGTGGTCGCCACCGACTGCGAGCAGGAGTACCTGCGGCCGCTGCGCCCCGGCGACACGGTCACCTACGACGCCGTCATCGAGTCCGTGTCCCCGCGCAAGACGACCAAGCTGGGCACCGGGCACTTCGTGACCACCCGCATGGACGTGCGTGCGGACGGCGAACTCGCCGGGACCCACCGCTTCCGGATCCTCAAGTACGCGCCCGCCGCCCCGCGGGAGAAGAAGCCCGCGGCCCGGCGCCCCCGCCCGGTGGTCAACCGCGACAACCAGGGCTTCTGGGACGGGGTCGCGGACCACAAGCTGCTGATCCAGCGCTGCACCGCCTGCGCGACCCTCCGCTTCCCCTGGCTGCCCGGCTGCAACGCCTGCGCGTCCCTGGACTGGGACACCGTCGAGGCCTCCGGCGCCGGCACGGTGTTCAGCTACGTCGTCATGCACCACCCGCCCTTCCCGGCCTTCGACCCCCCTTACGCGGTCGCGCTCGTCGAACTCGCCGAGGGCGTCCGCACGGTCAGCAACATCACCGGCGTCCCGTACGACAAGGTCCGCATCGGGATGCCCGTGCAGCTGGAGTTCCTGCGGGTCGACGAGGACCTGGAGCTGCCGGTCTTCCGAGGGAGCGAGGGCTGATGGACTTCCACCCCACCGAGGAGCAGGCCGCGGCGTCCGGGCTGGCCGGCCGGATCTTCCGCGACCTCGCCACCCACGAACGCCTCGCCGCTGCCGGCACCGGCAGCGACGCCGAGCTGTGGAAGGCCCTCACCGCCGCCGGACTGACCGCCGCCGTGGAGGACATCGGCCTGCTCGGCCTGGTGCTGCTGCTGGAGGAGCAGGGCCGCACCACCGCGCAGGTCCCGTACGCCGCCACCTGCGTGTACGGGATCCTGCCCGTCGCCGCGCACGGCAGCGCCGAGCAGCGCGTCCGGCTGCTGCCCGCCCTGGGCTCGGGCGAGGCGGTCGCCACCGGGGCCTTCCCGGCCCGCGGCCGCATCACCGCCACGCCGGACGGCCGGCTGACCGGGACCGCGCCCGTCGTGCCCTGGCTGCGCGATGCCACGCACGTGCTGGTCCCGGACACGGACCGGGCCCTGTGGCTCGTACGGACGGACGCGCCCGGCGTCGGGACGCCCGAGGTGGAGACCACCGCCCCATGGTCGGCGGGGCGGCTCACCCTGGCCGGGGCCGAGGCCGAACGGCTCGGGGACGGCCGGGCCTACGAAGCGGTACTGGCCACCGCCCGCACCGCCTTCGCGGGGCTCCAGGCGGGGGTCTGCGCGGGTTCCCTGGCCCGGGCCGTCGAGTACACCTCCACCCGCGAGCAGTTCGGCCGGCCGCTCTCCACGAACCAGGGGGTCATGCTGCGCGCGGCCGACGCGTACATGGACACCGAGGCGATCCGGGTCACCGCGTACGAGGCGGCCTGGCGGATCGACGAGGGACTTCCGGCGTGCGAGCACGCCCTGACCGCGGCCTGGTGGGCCTCCGAGGCCGGCACGCGGGTCGTGCACGCGGGCCAGCACCTGCACGGCGGGATGGGAGCCGACCTGGACCATCCCGTCCACCGGCACTTCCTCTGGGGGCGCCAGCTGGACGCGTACCTGGGCTGCGGCGGCGAGCTGCTGGCCGAGCTGGGCGCGCTCCTGTCCGACCACGCAGCACCCGAGGGGGACGACGCATGAACGTCGGCGACACACTGGCGCCGCTGGAGATACCGGTGACGCGCACGCTGATCGTGGCGGGCGCGATCGCCTCGCGCGACTACCAGGACGTCCACCACGACGCCTCGCTCGCACGCGAGAAGGGCTCCCCGGACATCTTCATGAACATCCTGACCACCAACGGCCTGGTCGGCCGGTACATCACCGACCGCCTCGGGCCGGGCGCCGTTCTGCGCAAGGTGGCCATCCGGCTCGGCGCCCCCAACCACCCGGGCGACACGATGGTCCTGACGGGCACCGTGGTCGCCGTCGACGGGGACCGGGCGGAGATCCGGGTCGTCGGCGCCAACGGCATCGGCCACCACGTGACCGGCACGGTCACCGTCACCGTCACGGCGGAGGTGGCGGCATGAGCGTCCGGCACCGCGACACGCTCGGCGGGCGCGCCGCCATCGCCGGCATCGGCGCGACCGAGTTCTCCAAGGACTCCGGCCGCAGCGAGCTGCGGCTCGCCGTCGAAGCCGTGCACGCGGCCCTCGACGACGCCGGGCTGACCCCCGCCGACGTCGACGGCATGGTCACCTTCACCATGGACACCAGCCCCGAGATCACCGTGGCCCAGGCCGCCGGGATCGGGGACCTCTCCTTCTTCTCCCGGATCCACTACGGCGGTGGCGCGGCCTGTGCCACCGTCCAGCAGGCCGCCCTCGCCGTCGCCACCGGGGTCGCGGAGGTCGTGGTCTGCTACCGGGCGTTCAACGAGCGCTCCGGCCGCCGCTTCGGCTCCGGGGTGCAGCAGCGCGAGCCCTCGGCGGAGGGCGCGGCGCTCGGCTGGTCCCTGCCCTGGGGGCTGCTCACCCCGGCCTCCTGGGTGGCCATGACCGCCCAGCGCTATCTGCACGCGTACAACCTGACCCCCGAGGCCTTCGGCCACGTCGCGGTCACCGACCGCCGGCACGCCGCGAACAACCCCGCCGCGTACTTCCACGGCAAGCCCATCACCCTCGCCGATCACGCCGCCTCGCGCTGGATCGTCGAACCGCTGCGGCTGCTGGACTGCTGCCAGGAGACGGACGGCGGTCAGGCCCTGATCGTCACCAGCACCGAGCGCGCCCGGGACCTGCGCCACGCACCCGCCGTGGTCACCGCTGCCGCGCAGGGCGCCGGGCGCCGCCAGGAGGGCATGACCTCCTTCTACCGCGACGACCTCACCGGGCTCCCGGAGATGGACGTGGTCGCCCGGCAGCTGTGGCGGACCAGCGGACTGCGGCCCTCGGACATCGACGTCGGCATCCTCTACGACCACTTCACCCCCTTCGTCCTGATGCAGCTGGAGGAGTTCGGCTTCTGCAAGCCCGGCGAGGCCGCCGACTTCGTCGCCGCGGACGCGCTGCCGCTCAACACCCATGGCGGCCAGCTCGGAGAGGCGTACCTGCACGGCATGAACGGCATCGCCGAGGCCGTCCGGCAGCTGCGCGGCACCTCCGTGAACCAGGTGGCGGGAGCCTCCCGTGCCCTGGTCACGGCCGGGACCGGGGTGCCGACGTCCGGGCTGATCCTGGGAGCCGACGGCTGAGTCCGCAGCCGCGGGCCGGTCCGCGGGCCGGTCCGTCGGCCGGTCCGCGCGCGTCCCCGGGGCGCCCGAGGTCGCCCTGCCCCTCCACCTTCAGGAGGTGGGGCAGGCCCCACCCCTACAACCTGAGATGGATCCAGTTTCGGCACCTGCGGCCGATCCCAGGTCCGTACCGCGCTTCTAGCGTGGAGCCATGACCACGCCTGTGTGCACGCTCGCCTCGAACCCGACGCCGTACCCGTCGTTCTCGGCGTACGTCCGGACCCGCGGCTCGGTCCTGATGCGCACCGCTCGCTCGCTCACCGCCAACCCGTGCGATGCCGAGGACCTGCTCCAGACGGCCCTCGCCAAGACGTACGTCGCGTGGGACCGCATCGAGGACCACCGCGCCCTCGACGGCTACGTCCGCCGGGCCCTGGTCAACACCCGTACCTCCCAGTGGCGCAAGCGCAAGGTCGACGAGTTCGCGTGCGACGAGCTCCCGGAGCCCGAGGAGACTCCCGCCTCCGACCCCGCCGAGGCGCAGGCGCTGCGCGACGCGATGTGGCGTGCGGTGACCCGGCTTCCCGACCGGCAGCGCGCGATGGTCGTCCTGCGCTACTACGA
Organism: Streptomyces sp. NPDC059355; assembly: GCF_042752335.1. Classification (NCBI taxonomy): domain Bacteria; kingdom Bacillati; phylum Actinomycetota; class Actinomycetes; order Kitasatosporales; family Streptomycetaceae; genus Streptomyces; species Streptomyces sp. NPDC059355. Next base: position 192,382 of record NZ_JBHYXN010000007.1, read on the forward strand.
GGACCTGAGCGAGGCCCAGACCGCCGAGCTGCTCGGGGTCTCGATCGGCACGGTCAAGAGCGCCGTCTCGCGCGCACTGGTCAAGCTCCGCGAGGACCCGGAGCTCACCCCGGTCCGCTGAACGGGCCCGTGTTTCACGTGAAACATCGACGTTTCACGTGAAACGTCACCAATGAGTTGCCGTGTTTGTACCCCCGGGTAGTGACATGCCGACCGGTACGTGCGCAGAATCGGCTCCATCCGTAGCCGCCGCAGCGCCGCAGCGCTCACCGGGAGGACGCTTTGCTGAGCACCATGCAGGACGTACCGCTCCTCGTCACCCGCATACTCCAGCACGGGATGACGATCCACGGTAAATCCCAGGTCACGACCTGGACCGGGGAGGCCGAGCCGCACCGCCGCAGCTTCGCCGAGATCGGTACCCGCGCCACCCGCCTCGCCAACGCCCTGCGCGACGAACTGGGCGTTCAGCAGGACGACCGCGTGGCGACCCTGATGTGGAACAACGCGGAGCACGTGGAGGCGTACTTCGCGATTCCCTCCATGGGTTCCGTGCTCCACACCCTCAACCTGCGCCTGCCTCCAGAGCAGCTGATCTTCATCGTCAACCACGCGGTCGACCGGGTCGTGCTGGTCAACGGGACTCTGCTGCCGCTTCTGGTGCCGCTGCTGCCGCACCTGCCGACCGTCGAGCACGTGGTCGTATCCGGCATCGGCGACCGTTCCGGGCTCGAAGCCCTCGCGCAGGAGCGCGGCTTCCGCGTCCACGACTACGAGGAGCTGATCGCGGACCGCGCGACCTCGTACGACTGGCCGGAGCTGGACGAGCGCCAGGCCGCCGCCATGTGCTACACCTCCGGCACCACCGGCGACCCCAAGGGCGTCGTCTACTCCCACCGCTCGATCTACCTGCACTCCATGCAGGTCAACATGGCCGAGTCGATGGGCCTGACCGACAAGGACACCAGCCTCGTCGTGGTTCCGCAGTTCCACGTCAACGCCTGGGGTCTGCCGCACGCGGTGTTCATGACCGGCATCAACCTGCTGATGCCCGACCGGTTCCTCCAGCCCGCCCCGCTCGCCGAGATGATCGAGCGGGAGAAGCCCACGCATGCCGCGGCCGTCCCCACCATCTGGCAGGGTCTGCTCGCCGAGGTCACCGCCAACCCGCGCGACCTCACCTCGATGAAGCAGGTCACCATCGGCGGCGCGGCCTGTCCGCCCTCCTTGATGGAGGCCTACGACAAGCTCGGCGTCCGCCTCTGCCACGCCTGGGGCATGACCGAGACCTCCCCGCTGGGCACCATGGCGCACCCGCCGGCCGGCCTGAGCGAGGAGGAGCAGTGGCCGTACCGGATCACCCAGGGCCGCTTCCCCGCGGGCGTCGAGCCGCGCCTGGTGGGCCCCGGCGGCGACATCCTGCCCTGGGACGGCGAGTCGGCCGGTGAACTCGAGGTACGCGGCACCTGGATCGCGGGCGCCTATTACGGCGGTGCTTCCGGCGAGCCGCTGCGCCCCGAGGACAAGTTCAGCGCGGACGGTTGGCTCAAGACCGGCGACGTCGGCGTGATCAGCCCCGACGGGTTCCTCACGCTGACCGACCGCGCCAAGGACGTCATCAAGTCCGGCGGCGAGTGGATCTCCAGCGTGGAGCTGGAGAACGCGCTGATGGCGCACCCCGAGGTCGCCGAGGCGGCGGTCGTCGCCGTCCCGGACGACAAGTGGGGCGAGCGCCCGCTGGCCACCGTCGTCCTCAAGGAAGGCGCGACCGTGGACTACGACGGGCTGCGCGTCTTCCTCGGCCAGTCCATCGCCAAGTGGCAGCTGCCCGAGCGCTGGACGACCGTCGAAGCCGTCCCGAAGACCAGCGTCGGCAAGTTCGACAAGAAGGTGATCCGTAAGCAGTACGCGGACGGCGAGCTGGTCGTCACCAGGATCGGCTGAAGCGCGAACATCTGATGCTCAGCCCTGGGCGGCTTTGGTCAGCCAGGGCCGCAGCAGCCTGCTGACGGCCGGCATCGCCAGGTAGGTCATCAGCGTGCTGAAGACGACGGCGAAGGCGGCCGTCCGCAGGACGAAGTGCAGATTCACCAGATACGGCCCGAGCACCGCGTTGCCGACGAGCGAGATCGGGAAGATGGCCAGCCCCGAGCTGATCGCCATCTTCCAGCGCGGCGGCGCGGGCCGGGTCGTACCCGGCTTGGCGAACCAGGTCTCCATGCCGTGCAGTTCGCGCCGGGCTATCTCGGTGTGGTGGTGGCCCAGGCAGTTGGAGAACCACTGGGCCCGCTCGGCGGAGTCCTGCCACCGCTGGAAGGCCTCCTGGTTCCGGAAGCGGTGGACCAGGAACCACGGGCCGCCGTCCGCCGCCGGACGGAACAGTCCGTACCCCAGATGCCCGGGGAAGGTCGCGGCCGTCTCCAGGATCCCGTGGGCCCAGGCCTCGAACGCCTCCTCGTGGCCCGGCTCCACCTGCCGGGCGATGAGGAGGTTCACCTCCCCGTTGTCGGCGGGGACGGTCTGCTCGCGCGTGTCGATGATGGCCATCGGGCCAGGATGACTAGTTCGTTCCGATCTTGGCCAGCAGGTCCACGATGCGGCCCTGGACGTCCGCCGTGGTGGACCGTTCGGCGAGGAAGAGCACGCTCTCCCCCGAGGCCAGCCGCGGCAGTTCGTCCGGGGCGATCCCGGTGGCCGTGTAGACGACCAGGGGGGTCCGGTTGAGCTGCCCGTTGGCGCGCAGCCAGTCCACGATCCCGGCCCGCCGGCGCCGGACCTGCATCAGGTCCATGACCACCAGGTTGGGACGCATCCGCGTCGCCAGCTCCACCGCGTCGGTGTCCGCGCCCGCCCGCGCGACCTGGAGGCCGCGCCGTTCCAGGGCGGCCGTCAGCGCCGTCGCGATCTCGTCGCGCTCCTCGATCAGCAGCACGCGGGAGGGGTGCTGCTCGCTGTCGCGCGGGGCGAGCGCCTTGAGGAGGACGGCGGGGTCGGCTCCGTACGCCGCCTCACGTGTGGCGTGCCCCAGCCCGGCCGTGACCAGTACGGGGACCTCGGCGGCCACCGCGGCCTGGCGCAGGGACTGCAGGGCGGTCCGGGTGATCGGCCCCGTCAGCGGGTCCACGAACAGCGCGGCGGGGAACGCGGCGATCTGTGCGTCCACCTCCTCCCGGGAGTGCACGATCACCGGGCGGTAGCCGCGGTCGCTGAGCGCCTGCTGCGTCTGCACATCCGGCGCCGGCCACACCAGGAGGCGGCGCGGGTTGTCCAGGGGCTCCGGAGGCAGTTCGTCGTCCACGGGCAGCGGTACGGGCCGGTTGACGACCTCGACGGCGCCCCCGGGGCCGTCCAGCGGCTCGGGGCCCTCGTCCGCGCCCGCCTCGGGGGCTCCTATCGCGAACGCCCGTCCCTGGGGCGCGGGCTCGGCGAGCCGGCGACGACGGCCGGAGCCGCTCGTACCGCCCGCGCCGTCGGTGGAGCCGGAGTCGACGGAGATGCCCTGGCCGAGGGTGCCGAGGGCGCGCACGCTGATCGGCTGGGCGGCCTCCGCCGGGGTGTCCTTGGGCTGCCTGGCACCGGGGACGGCCACCGGGCCGGCGCCCTCCTCGTCCTCGGGAGCGGTACGGGCCGCCGGGACCGGCCAGGCCGGAGTGGCGGGCAGCGCACGCCGCCGACCGGTCGGCGGTACGGGCTCCTCCGCGGCCGGCTCCGCGGCGGGGGCCTCGGGCTCGGCGGCGGGCTCGGCGGCGGGCGCGCTCAGCACCCGGCGCCCGCGCCGCCCGGCCGGGACATCGCCCTCGGCCTCGCCGGGAGCGGGGGCCGGTCCGGCCGCGGCGGGGCCCTGCGCGGAGCCCGGCGCCGGTGCGGGAGCCGCTGCCGGGGTCGGGCCCGCGGGCAGGGCGAAGCCGCCTTCGGGGGCGATGGGACGTACGGGGGCCTGCGGGGCGGCGGCCTGAGCCGGTCCGAGGCCCGTCGCGGGTACGGGACCGCCGGGCTGAGGAGCGGCGGCCGAACCCAGCGCGCGCCGCCGCCCGGCGGGATGCTCGGTCACCGGAACCGGCGGCAAGGCGGGCGCCGGGGGTACGGGCGGAACCGGCGCGCCCTGCTGCACCGGGGGCACACCGGGACCGCGACCGGGTCCGGGAGACCCCTGCGGCACCGGCGGGAGCGCGGGCATGGCGGTGCCCTGCGGGGGCACGGGCCGGCCGGGTCCGCCCTCGCCGCCCGTCTCGCTTCCGTCGCCGTCCCGGCCGCGTCGGCGCCCGGTGCCCAGGCCCGCCGGGTTCACCGGGGACTGCGCGAGCTCGGGGCTCGCGGCGTCGACTCCACCGGACTCACCCGCCCGCCGCCGCCCGGACGGCAGCGCCAGCGCGCTCCCGCCCCCGGCGGCGCCGGTCGCCTTCGGCTCCTCGGCCGCGTCCTCCAGGAACGCGTCCACCCCGCGCCGTGCCCGCCGTCCGGCGGGGCCCTTGCCCGGGCCCTCGGTGGCCGCGGGCTCCTTCGCGGGCTCGGGCTTCGGCTCCGGCAGCGTCACCGTTCCGGCTCCCGCACCGAGCGGCAGCTCCAGTACGTACGCACCGCCGGGCGCGCCGGGTACCTCCACCGTCTGCAGCACACCACCGTGCGCGGCCACGATGCCCCGCACGATCGGCTCGTGCACCGGGTTGCCGCCCTCGTACGGCCCACGCACCTCGATCCGTACGACATCGCCCCGCTGCGCGGCGGCCACGACGATCGTCGAGTCGCCGTACCCGCTGCCCTGGGGGGTCTTGCCGGTGGCGTCCACCCCGGCGACGTCCGCGACCAGATGCGCGAGGGCGCCGGCGATCCGCTCGGCGTCCACCTCGGCCTCGATGGTCGGCGCGTGGACGGCGAACTGCACGCGGCCCGGGCCGATCAGCTCGACCGCGCCGTCGATGCCGGACGCGACGACCCCGTCGATCAGGACCTTCTTCTTCCTGAGCTTCTCGGTTCCCGCGTCGAGCCGCTGGAAGCCGAGCACGTTGTCGACGAGCGCGGTCATCCGGGAGTACCCGGCGGCCAGGTGGTGCAGCAGCTGGTTGGCCTCGGGCCACAGCTGCCCCGCGTCGTCGGCGGCCAGCGTGGCCAGTTCCCCCCGCAGCTCCTCCAGCGGCCCGCGCAGGGAATCGCCGAGGACGGCCAGCAGCTGGGCGTGCCGGGCGGCCAGCGCGTCGTAGGACCGCCGGTCGGTGAAGGTCATGACGGCGCCGACGAGCAGCTCCCCGTCCCGTACGGGCGAGGTGGTCAGGTCGACGGCGACGGGCTGCCCGGCCTTGTTCCACAGCACCTGGCCGCGCACCCGGTGCTTGCGGCCGCTGCGCAGGGTGTCGGCGAGCGGGGACTCCTCGAAGGGGAACGGCGAGCCGTCGGCGCGCGAGTGCTGGATCAGCCCGTGCAGCTCGCGGTTGCCGAGGTCGGTGGCGCGGTACCCGAGGATCTGCGCGGCGGCCGGGTTGACGAGGACGACCCGACCGTCGGTGTCCGTGCCGACGACGCCTTCGGCGGCGGCCCGCAGGATCATCTCGGTCTGCCGCTGTGAGCGGGCCAGCTCGGCCTCGGTGTCCACGGTCTCGGAGAGGTCCCGCACGACGAGCATCAACAGTTCGTCACCCGTGTACGCGGGCTGCGGCTCACGGTAGGCGTCGCGGCCGTCGAGGTGGGCGGCGGTGACCTCGACGGGGAACTCGGTGCCGTCGGTACGGCGCGCGACCATCCGCTTGGGCTTGGCCCGGCCGCCCTCGTCCTCGCCGGGCCGGCGCATGGAGCCGGGGATCAGTTTGGAGTCGAACTCGGGGAGGAGGTCCAGCACGCCGCGGCCGACGAGGCCGGTGCCGGGACTCTCCATCACTTCGAGGGCGATCGAATTCGCGTTGACGACCGTGCCGTTGGCGTTGACGAGCAACAGCGCGTCCGGAAGAGCGTCGAGTATTGCTGCGAGGCGAGCAGCGCCTCGGGATGGCCTGCTGCTCACGACGAGCTTCCTCCCTGACCACAACTACCGGCATGTCACGGGAGGAGTCTAAGGGCACTGCCCCGGCCTGAGGTGGCGGATGGTCGGTGGATACCGTGCATCCTTCGCATCCTCCCAGGTCAGGAGCGCCCACCCGGAAGCACAGGTTCCAGGTTGTTCCACCGGACGATCTCGCATCCGTCGGTCCGCCGGAACGTCGCGTCCACCTTGTGGCCTTGCCAGGTTCCGGTGACGTGCGCGGTGGCCGGGCCCCCGTCCTGCATGGTGCAGATCTGCCGCTTGGCGGTGGGGGCGAAGGGGTCCTTGTCCTGCTTCGCGAGGATGTCGAGGCGGTCGCAGGCCCGCTCGGCCTCGGGGTGGTTCCCGCCGACGGGGTTGCACTCGAGCAGGTACTCGCCGTCCGCCCGGGGGTTGCCGGTGGCGGACACGGTGATGGTGAGGCGGTCGGGCGCGGCCAGCAGCCGGCCCAGTGTCGGCAGCGGGGGCAGTGGCCCCGCTGCCGTGGCCGCCGAGGCGGCCAGGGCGGAGGTGACGGCGAAGGCGGCGAGACGCAGCATGGGGCACTCCAGGTCGTCCGTACGTCGTACACCTGACCAACGACGCGCGCCCGCCGACGTTGCGTACGGGCGCGCGTACGGACGGACGCGCCGGAAGGGCGCGTGGGAGGACGTACGGGAGGACGCGGACCGGGAGGCTTAAGGCTTTGCTCTGGTGGCGGCTGTCCTTGTACCGTGGGAGCGGATTGGTGAGCGGCCCTGTGGCTGTGTCATCATCTGCACGCACCCTCGTACGCGGGGGTGTGCTGGAGGCGTCGCCTAGTCCGGTCTATGGCGCCGCACTGCTAATGCGGTTTGGGTCTTAAAGCCCATCGAGGGTTCAAATCCCTCCGCCTCCGCACCTGCCGAAGCCCCGGTCCTGACGGACCGGGGCTTCGGTGCGTTCCGGGGTCTTGCTTTGACGCGTTCCGGCCAGGCCGACCACCGTCCCAACCCCGCCCCGACAGCGGTGCGGACCCACTTCGATGATCTTCATCTGGAGCGTTTCCGCAGGTCAGGCACGGTTTGGCTAATGGATTTCGCGTCCCGCCGAGGTCCATGTATTGTTGTTCTCGCAAGGCCAACGGGGCGCAAAACCCCGAGAAGCCCAAGCACTCGTAGCTTAACGGATAGAGCATCTGACTACGGATCAGAAGGTTGCAGGTTCGAATCCTGCCGAGTGCACAGCATGAGAGGCCCCCCGGTTCGCCGGGGGGCCTCTTGCGTTCTCCGGTGTCCTTCTCGGTGGGGAGGCGGGTCTCGGGGTTCTTCGGGGGTGGGGGTCGGTCCTGTGGGGGATGATCGGCCGGCCGGGGGTGGATACGGTCCTTGGAGACGGTTCGGAACGGTCGGGCCGCGAGAGGGGGACTGTCATGGGGCTGTTCGGGAACGCGCACACGGTCGATCCGATGTCGGCGCAGCGGGACTACGCGCGGCTGCTCGGGCAGGGGGAGCAGGTGCACGCCGCGTACCTGTTGATACGCGACACGATCCTGTTCACCGACCGGCGGCTCGTGCTCGTCGACAAGCAGGGCCTCACCGGGAAGAAGGTGGAGTACCACTCCATCCCGTACCGGAGCATCACGCACTTCTCCGTGGAGACCGCCGGGCATTTCGATCTCGACGCCGAGCTCAAGATCTGGCTCTCCGGGAGCGCCGCGCCGATCGAGAAGACGTTCACCAAGGGTGTGGACATCTACGAGGTGCAGGCGATCCTCACCCAGTTCGTCGCCAGGTAGTCACGCCTGTGGGCGGCGCTCCCTCCCTCGGCGCACTGGCTTCTGAATTTGGTTCGGCCTGCCGGTGAGATCGCAGGATCCTGTACTGTCGACGCACGGGTTTCAGGGGATGCGGAGGAAGATCGCGTGGACGACATCGACCGGGCGCTCGTCCTGCGCCTGCAGCAGGACGCGAGCCAGTCCTACGCCGCCCTCGGCACCGCCGTGGGGCTGTCGGCCGGGGCCACCCACGAGCGCGTACGCAAGCTGCGCGAGCGCGGGGTCATCCGGCGCACGACGGTCGAGGTGGATCCCGCGGCCGTCGGGAGCGGGGTGCTCGCGTACGTGATGGTCGACTCCAACGCCTGGATGGGGGACTCGAAGGCGGCCTTCGAGGCGATCGCCGAGATCCAGGAGGCGCACATCATCGCGGGGAGCGCCTCCGTCCTGGTGAAGGTGCGCACGGCCTCGACCGAGCAGCTCCAGGACGTCCTGCGCCGCCTCTACGCCGTCGACGGCGTCAGCGGCACGCACGCCACCGTCGTGCTGGACACCTTCTTCGAGCGGCCGCTCCCGCTGTGACCTGGCGGTGCACCGGGATCCGGTGGACCGGCGGCCTCCCCGCCATCGGGTGGTGGGCCGAGGGGCGCGGTGAGCGCAGCAGCCCGCTCGCGTACGGGCAGCGGCTGGCTTTCGCGGCCCGCGGGGAGCGGCACTGCCTCGGTGTGCGGCGGGCAGGGAAGCGGACCCCGTGTCCCACGGCCGCCATCGTGCCCGGCCGGGCCGGGAACGCCCAGTGCCCCGAATGCGCCCGCCTGGACCGGTCGTTCTCGGTGGCCGCCGACACCAATGCCGCCGACCCGCGCACCTACCGCGTCTACCTGGCCTGGTTCGGGCCCGAGATGGTCAAGGTCGGCATCACCGCCGAGGAGCGCGGCCCGGCCCGGCTGCTGGAGCAGGGCGCGGTGACCTGGACCTGGCTGGGGCGGGGGCCGCTGATGGCCACCCGCCGCACCGAGGAGCTGCTGCGGGCCGCCCTCGGGGTGCCGGACCGGATCGCGTACGCCCGCAAGCGCGCCGTACGAGGTCACCTGCCGGCGCCGGCCGACCGCGCCCGGGAGGTCGCCGAGCTGCACGCCCGGGCCGCGGCCCTGGAGGGCTGGCCGGAGTCGCTGGAGCGGCTGGAGTGCGAAATCGGCGATCACGCCGGGCCGTTCGGGCTGGACGGGCTGCCGGCTCCCGCGCGGGTGGTCACCGAGATGGTCCCTGGCGGGGCCGTCGTGGGCCGGCTCGCCGGCGCGGCCGGTCCCGATCTGCACTTCGCGGACGGGCTCGTGGTGGACACCCGGCTGCTCGCCGGATGGGAGCTCGTCGCCCCCGCCGCCGACGCCGCGACCGCCGTACCCGTCGCCGAACTGCCCCCGCTCGCCGCGCCCGGCGGGCAGGACGGGCTGTTCTGAGCAGCGGGGCCACACCGGCGGCAGGACGTCCAAGGTCAAAACTTGGATCCCTTTGGGCCCCCGGGCCCCTTTCCGGTGGACATGCCAGGGGGCCGCTGCGGAAGGTGGTGGGCATGAGCATCCAGCCCGTACCCGCCTACGAACCGCCGTACGTGATGGCGGTCTTCAGCAACATCCGCATGCCGGACGACACCGGATACCCGGAGACCAATCAGCGGATGAACGAGATCGTGGCCGCGAACCCGGGCTTCCTCGGCTACGAATCCGCCCGTACCCCCGGCGGCCTCGGCATCACCGTCGCCTACTTCCGCGACCACGAGTCCCTCGGAGAGTGGCGGCAGAACCTGGAGCACCAGGCGGCCATGAAGAAGGGCCGCGCCGACTGGTACGAGAGCTACACCCTGCACGTCGCGACCGTCGAACGGAGCCACGGCTTTGCCCGCAACGGCTGACGCGGTCCGCGCCTTCCGCGAGCGGCTCGGGCTGCCCGGACTGGTCGACGTCCACACGCACTTCATGCCCGAGCGGGTCCTGGCGAAGGTGTGGGACTACTTCGACGCGTTCGGGCCGCCGGGCGGCGTCGAGTGGCCCATCACCTACCGGCACGAGGAGGAGCAGCGGGTCGCGCTCCTGAGGGAGTTCGGGGTCCGCGCCTTCACCTCGATGCTCTACCCGCACAAGCCGGCGATGGCCGCCTGGCTCAACTCCTGGGCCGCAGACTTCGCCGCCCGGACCCCCGACTGCCTGCACACCGCCACCTTCTTCCCGGAGGACGGGGCCGAGGCGTACGTCCGGCAGGCCGTCGAGGCCGGGGCCCGGGTCTTCAAGGCGCACCTCCAGGTCGGCGGGTACGACCCGAACGACGACCGGCTCGACCCGGTCTGGGGGATGCTCGCCGATGCGGGCATCCCGACGGTGATCCACTGCGGGTCGGGGCCGGTCCCGGCCAAGTACACCGGACCCGAGCCGGTCGCCCGGCTGCTGGCCAGGCACCCACGGCTGCCCTTGATCGTCGCGCACATGGGCATGCCCGAGTACGCGGACTTCCTGGACCTCGCCGACCGGTACCCCGCGGTGCGCCTCGACACCACCATGGCCTTCACCGACTTCTCTGAGCGGTTCCGCGGCTTCCCGCAGACAGAGCTCGGGCGGCTCGCCGACCTCGGCGACAGGATCCTGCTCGGCACCGATTTCCCGAACATCCCCTACCCGTACGAGCACCAGCTGGAGGCCCTGGAGGGGCTCGGCCTCGGCGACGACTGGCTGCGCGCGGTCTGTCACGACAACGGGGCCCGGCTGTTCCGCCTGGTCTGAGCGGCCGGCCCGGCGCCGCTCGGGGTTTCTCAGGAAATTCACAGGTAGGGACAAGAACGCTCTCAGAGGCCGCGGCCAGCGTGGTCGCATGACTGCGACGACCACCTCCCATGCGTCCACGTCCACCAGCAACCCGACGGCCCTCGTCCGGCCCGACGGCGGCCCCTGCCGGGTGCTCGTCGTCGACGACGAGGCCTCGCTCTCGGAGCTGCTCTCGATGGCCCTGCGCTACGAGGGCTGCGAAGTCCGCAGCGCGGGCGACGGGGCCGGCGCGGTCCGGGCCGCGCGGGAGTTCCGGCCGGACGTCGTGGTCCTCGACATCATGCTCCCCGACATGGACGGACTCGCCGTCCTCGGCCGGCTGCGCCGGGAGATCCCGCAGCTCCCCGTGCTGTTCCTGACGGCCAAGGACTCCGTCGAGGACCGCATCGCGGGCCTGACGGCGGGAGGAGACGACTACGTCACCAAGCCCTTCAGCCTGGAGGAGGTCGTGGCCCGGCTGCGCGGCCTGGTCCGCCGCTCGGGCGCGGCGCACGCCGCCCGCGGGGGCTCCGTCCTGGCCGTCGGCGATCTGCGGCTCGACGAGGACAGCCACGAGGTGTCCCGGGGCGGCCGGGAGATCCACCTGACCGCCACGGAGTTCGAGCTCCTGCGCTACATGATGCGCAACCCGCGGCGCGTGCTGAGCAAGGCGCAGATCCTGGACCGGGTGTGGTCCTACGACTTCGGCGGCCAGGCCAATGTCGTCGAGCTGTACATCTCCTACCTGCGGCGCAAGCTGGAGAGCGGTCCCGGCTACCCGCCCATGATCCACACCCGGCGCGGCGCCGGCTACCTGATCAAGCCGGCCGAGTAGTGGCCCTCCCCCCGCCGCGGCCGCGTCCCGCCTTCCGCCTGCCCCGCCCCTTCCGCCCGGTCCGCTCCTGGTCCCTGCGGGCCCGGCTCGTCGTCTCGGCGGTGGCGCTGATCGCCGTGGTGGGCACGGCCATCGGGGCCGTCACCACCCTCGCGCTGCGCTCGTACCTGGTCGACAAGCTCGACGACCAGCTGAGGGTCTCCGTCGACATGGGCATCCGCAAGCCCCTTGAGGAGAAGGCGCTCCGCGACAAGGACGACAAGTTCGTCCTCGCCCCCGGCACCCCGCTGGGCGCCGCCGGGATCCGGCTCCTCGCCGACGGCACGGTCGCCAGCACGGCACGCAGCGCCGCCGTCGGCGGGCCCGGGTACGACCACATCCAGCGCCTGACCCAGGCCCAGAGCGAGGCCCTGGCCCGAGCCGCCCGCAAGGCCGCCGCACACGGCATGCCCGGCCCGGTGAACCTGGACCTTCCGGACCTCGGCGCGTACCGGGTGCTCACCGCCCCGGACGGGCGCCTCGTCCTCGGCTTCCCGCTCGCCGAGGTGGACTCCACCGTGAGCACGCTGATCGCCGTGGAGGTCTTCGTCACCCTCGCCGGGCTGATCGCGGCCTCCCTCGCCGGACAGGCCCTGGTCGGGGTCGCCCTGCGCCCGCTGCGCCGGGTGGCGGCCACCGCCACCCGCGTCTCCGAACTCCCCCTGCACAGCGGCGAACCCGCCCTCCACGAGAGGGTCCCGGAGGCCGAGGCCGACCCCCGTACCGAAGTGGGCCAGGTCGGCGCCGCCCTCAACCGGATGCTGGGACACGTCTCCTCCGCCCTCACGGCCCGCCAGCAGAGCGAGACCCGGGTCCGCCAGTTCGTCGCGGACGCCAGCCACGAGCTGAGGACGCCCTTGGCCTCCATCCGCGGGTACGCCGAGCTGACCCGCCGCGGACGGGAGGAGCCCGGCCCCGACACCCGGCACGCCCTGGGCCGCATCGAGTCCGAGGCGACCCGGATGACCGGCCTCGTCGAGGACCTGCTGCTGCTCGCCCGGCTCGACGCGGGCCGCCCGCTGAGCTCGCAGGACACCGACCTCGCCCCGCTCGTCGTCGACGCCGTCAGCGACGCCCGGGCCGCCGGGCCCGAGCACCACTGGCGCCTTCAGCTTCCCGACGAGCCCGCGCCCATCCGTGCCGACCCGGCCCGGATCCAGCAGGTCCTGGTCAACCTGCTCGCCAACGCCCGTACGCACACCCCGCCCGGCACCACCGTCACCGCCCATGTTTCACGTGAAACATCCGCCGTCCGGCTGCGGATCGAGGACGACGGGCCCGGCATCCCGCCCGCCCTGCTCCCCCACGTCTTCGAGCGGTTCGCCCGCGGCGACGCCTCCCGCTCCCGGGCAGCGGGCTCCACCGGCCTGGGGCTGGCCATCGTCGAGGCCGTGGTGACGGCACACGGCGGACAGGTCGACGTACACAGCGAGCCCGGGCTCACCTGCTTCGAGGTCCTGCTCCCGCTCGCACCGGACCAGACCCCGAGGACGAGCCCCCGGGCGGACTCCCGGGCGGACTCCCGGGCGGAGCCGCGGGTGCAGTCCCGGACGGACTCACAGACAGGGCACAGGCTCACCACACAGCGGTGACAGCCCGCCCGGAGAAGGTCGGTGCATGCGAACCGACACCTCCTCCGGCGCCCTTCCGGCACGGGCGCACCTCGCGCCCGTGCCCGGCGAGCCCGTACTCGACGTGGTGATCCCGGTCTTCAACGAGGAGACGGACCTCGGCCCGTGCGTGCGCCGGCTCCACGACCACCTCACCCGTACGTTCCCGTACCCGTTCCGCATCACGATCGCCGACAACGCGAGCACCGACCGCACCCCCCAGATCGCGGCCGCCCTCGCCGCCGACGTCGACGGCGTACGCAGCACCCGGCTGGAGGAGAAGGGCCGCGGCCGCGCCCTGCGGACCGTCTGGTCCCGCTCCGAGGCGCCCGTCCTCGCGTACATGGACGTGGACCTGTCCACCGACCTCAACGCGCTGCTGCCGCTGGTCGCCCCGCTCATCTCCGGCCACTCCGACCTCGCCATCGGCACCCGCCTCGCCCGCTCCTCGCGCGTGGTGCGCGGCGCCAAGCGGGAGTTCGTCTCCCGCGCCTACAACCTGCTCCTGCGCTCCTCGCTCGCCGCCCGCTTCAGTGACGCCCAGTGCGGGTTCAAAGCCATCCGGCGGGAGGTCGCGGAGCGGCTGCTGCCGCTGGTGGAGGACTCGGGCTGGTTCTTCGACACCGAGCTGCTGGTGCTCGCCGAGCGGGCCGGGCTGCGGATCCACGAGGTTCCCGTCGACTGGGTGGACGACCCGGACTCCACCGTCCACATCGTCAGCACCGCCACCGAGGACCTCAAGGGCATGTGGCGGGTGGGCCGGGCGCTGGCCGTCGGAGCACTGCCGCTGGACCGGCTCGCCCGCCCCTTCGGCGACGACCCGCGCGACCGCAGCGCCCTGCCCGGCGTGCCGCGCGGGCTGGCCCGCCAGCTCCTCGGCTTCTGCGTCATCGGGGCGCTGTCCACGCTCGCCTACCTCGCCCTGTACTCCCTCTTCCGGCTCGGCGCCGGACCACAGCTCGCCAACGCCGGCGCGCTGCTGGCCTCCGCCGTCGCCAACACCGCCGCGAACCGCCGGCTCACCTTCGGAGTCCGCGGCCGCGACCGGGCCGTACGCCACCAGGCCCAGGGCCTCGTCGTGTTCGGCGTCGGACTGGCCCTGACCAGCGGATCGCTCGCCGCCCTCGGCGCCGCCACCTCCGCCCCCTCCCACAGCACCGAACTGGCCGTGCTGATCACGGCCAACCTCGCCGCGACCGTGCTGAGGTTCCTGCTCTTCCGCGCCTGGGTCTTCCCCGAGCGGCGCGCCACACCCGCGAAGGACGACACCCGATGACCACGGCCGTACCACCCATGGACTCCCCGTTCCCCGAACGGGCCCCGACCGCTCCGTCCACCCCGACCGCCACCTCCGGCGCCGGCACCGCGACCGCAGGGCGCCCCCGCTGGGAGCGGCCCGCGTACGCGGCGCTCCTGCTGGCCACCGCCGTCCTGCTGCTGTGGAACCTGGGCGCCTCCGGCTTCGCCAACTCCTTCTACTCCGCCGCCGTCCAGGCGGGCAGCGAGAGCTGGAAGGCCTTCTTCTTCGGTTCCTCCGACGCCGGTAACTCCATCACCGTCGACAAGCCCCCGGCCGCCCTGTGGCCCATGGCGCTGTCCGTCCGGCTGTTCGGGCTCGGCGGCTGGCAGATCCTCGTCCCGCAGGCCCTGATGGGCGTCGGCACCACCGCCGTGCTCTACGCCGCCGTACGCCGCCACTTCGGGCCCGCCGCCGCACTGGTCAGCGGCGCGGTCTTCGCGCTCACCCCGGTCGCCGCGCTGATGTTCCGCTTCAACAACCCGGACGCGCTGCTCACCCTGCTGCTGACCGTCACCGTCTACTGCGTCCTGCGCGCCCTCGACGGCGCGCACACCAAGTGGCTCGTCTGGGCCGGCGTCGCGGTCGGCTTCGCCTTCCTGACCAAGACCCTCCAGGCCTTCGTCATCCTGCCGCCGCTCGCCCTCGTGTACGCGGTCTGCGCGCCGACCCGGCTGCGCCGCCGGCTCGGCCAGCTGCTGCTCGCCGGAGCCGCCATGGTGGTGGCCGGCGGCTGGTGGGTGGCGATCGTGGAGCTCTGGCCCGCGTCCTCCCGCCCGTACATCGGCGGCTCGCAGAACAACTCCTTCCTGGAGCTCACCCTCGGCTACAACGGCCTCGGCCGGATCAACGGCGACGAGACCGGCAGCGTCGGCGGCGGCGGAGCCCGCCCCGGTGGCGGTGGCGGTGGCGGTGGCGGCGGTGGCGGCTGGGGGGAGACCGGCATCGACCGGCTGTTCTCGGCCAACATCGGCGGACAGATCTCCTGGCTGCTCCCGGCGGCCCTGGTCCTGCTCGTCGCCGGAATCGTGATCACCTGGCGGGCCCGCCGGGCCGCCGACTCCCTGGAGGGCATGGCCCGGGCGGCGTTCCTGGTGTGGGGCGGCGCCCTGCTGATCACGGCGCTCGTCTTCAGCTACATGCAGGGCATCTTCCACGAGTACTACACCGTGGCGCTGGCGCCGTTCGTGGCCGCGCTGGTCGGCATGGGCGTGGCGATGCTGTGGGAGGAGCGGGGCGGCAAGGCCGCCGCGCTCACCCTGTCCGGCACCCTCGCCCTGACCGCCTGGTGGTCGTACGTCCTGCTCGGCCGCTCGAGCGGATACCTGCCGTGGCTGCGCTGGACGGTCCTCGTGGCCGGCCTCCTCGCCGCCGCCGGGCTGCTGTTCGGCGCCCGGCTCGGCCGCCGGTTCGTGCTGGGTGCGGCGGGGCTGGGGCTGGCGGCTGCGCTGGCCGGTCCGCTCGCGTACTGCCTGACGACCGTGGACTCCGCGCGCAGCGGGTCGATCGTGACGGCCGGTCCCGCGGTCTCGGGCGGCCGGGGCGGCATGGGCGGTATGGGCATGCGCTTCGGTGGCGGCGAACTCTCGCCGGGCATGGGCGCGCAGCAGGGCGGCCCGCAGGGTCAGCAGGGCGGCGGTCCGCAGGGCGGGCCCGGACAGTTCCCCGGCGGCCAGGGCTTCCCGGGCGGTCAGGCCGGCCGGCCCGGTCAGGGTGGCCAGGGTTTCCCGGGCGGCCAGGGGGCCGGCGGCGGGCGCGGTGCACGCGGCATGGAGAACTTCGCGGGCGGCCCCGGCGGTGGCGGCGGCTTCGGCGGCCTGCTGAACGGCACGAAGGCCGGCAAGGAGGCCACGGCCGCCCTGCGCAAGGACGCGGGGAAGTACACCTGGGCGGCGGCCGCTGTCGGCGCGCAGAACGCGGCGAGCTACCAGCTGGCCTCCGGCGAGCCGGTGATGCCGATCGGCGGCTTCAACGGAAGCGACCCGTCCCCGACGCTCGCCAAGTTCCAGGAGTACGTGCGCGCCGGGAAGATCCACTACTTCGTCGGTGAGGGCGGCGGCTCGGGCGGCGAGGGGCAGGGCACGCGCGGCGGCCCGGGCGGTGGTCCGGGTGGTGGCACCAGCAGCGCCATCACGAGCTGGGTCAAGGCCAACTTCAAGACCACCACGGTCGGTGGGGCCACCTTCTACGACCTGACCGCCCCCCTGAACGGCACGTCCGCCCCGTCCTGAACCTGCCGGAACGCGGGAGGCACCCTCTAGCATCAAGTGGGCGGACCGGGCATTCCGGGCTGATCCAGTTGTCGTGAGGAGGGTGCCTCCATGGTGACCACGGCCGATCCCGGCGCTTCCCGGACCAGCGTGTGGCTGGCCCCCGGGCACTCCGCACCCGCCAGGCGCCGCAGCGAGGCGCCTTCGGGTCTCGACCGGGACCGGATCACCGGAGCCACCGTCCGGCTGCTCGACGCCGAGGGGCTGGCCCGGTTCTCCATGCGGCGGCTCGCGGCCGGGCTCGGGGTCACCGCGATGTCCCTGTACTGGTACGTCGACACCAAGCACGACCTGCTCGAACTCGCCCTGGACCGGGCCCTGGGCGAGCTCCCGCTGCCCCGCAGCGCCCCGGCCGAGCCGATCGCACCCGCCGCGCCGCCCCAGGAGGGCTGGACCGGCCGGCTGAGGTCGCTGGCCTGCGGCTACCGGCGGCTGCTGGCGGAACACCCCTGGGTGGCGCCGCTGACGGCCGCGTACCCGAACATCGGCCCGCACGCGCGGGCCTTCGACACCGCGCTGCAGCGGCTGCTCGACGCCACCGGCCTGGCGGGTGCCTGCCGGACCGGCGCCCACCTGGCCGTGTCGCAGTTCCTGCACGGCTGCGGGGGCGCCGCGCGGCGGGCGTCCGACGGGGACTTCGTCCTCGCGCTCGACGTCCTGATCGCGGGCATCGAGGCGAAGGCCACCGCCCGGCCGGGGGTGTAGGAAACCCCCGCCGGGCGCCGCTCCCGCCCTGTCAGAGGGGAGGGGCGGCCCGACGGGGGTCCGTGAGTACCGCTCGGTGCCGCTACTCCGCCGTGGCCGTGGCCGTGGCCGTGGCCGTGCCGGTGGCCGTGGCCGCCGACGCCGTCGGGGCGTGGGCCGCGGGCTTCGACTTCAGCGCGACCTCCTTGATGAACAGCACCAGGAGGAGCCCGAGCAGCGCGAACGGCGCCGCGTACAGGAAGACGTCGCCGACGCCGTGCCCGTACGCGGACTCGACGACCGTGCGGAACGGCGCGGGCAGCTTGTCGAGGTCGGGGATCCCGCCGCCGGCGGTGCCGCCGTGGCCCATCGCCGCCGCCTTCGGGCCGAGTTCGGCCAGCCCGTCCTTGACGTAGTGGGTGACCCGGTTCGCCATGACCGCGCCGAGTGCCGAGACGCCCATGGCGCCGCCGAGGGAGCGGAAGAAGGTGACGACCGAGCTGGCGGAGCCCAGGTCCTCGGGGGCCACCTGGTTCTGCGTGGCGAGGACGAGGTTCTGCATCATCATGCCGAGACCGAGACCGGTCAGCGCCATGTAGATCGCGATGTGCCAGTACGGGGTGTCGTACCGGAGGGTGCCCAGCAGCCCGAGACCGGCCGTCAGGAGGACGCCGCCGGAGACGAGCCAGGCCTTCCACCTACCGGTCTTGGTGATCACCTGACCGGAAACCGTGGAGGAGACGAAGAGCCCGCCGATCATCGGAATCGTGAGGATTCCGGACATCGTGGGGGACTCGTTGCGGGCCAACTGGAAGAACTGGCTGAAAAACACCGTGCCCGAGAACATCGCGATGCCGACGAACAGCGAGGCCGCCGAGGCGAGGGAGATGGTCTTGTTGCGGAACAGGCGCAGCGGGATGATCGGGTCGCTCGCCTTGGATTCGACGAGGAGGAAGAGCAGGCCAAGGAGGACGGCTCCGCCGGTCATCGCCGCGGTGGTCCAGGAGACCCAGCCGTACGAGTCGCCGGCCTGCGTGACCCAGATCAGGAGCAGGGAAACGGCCCCGCTGATCAGGAAGGCGCCGAGCCAGTCGACCTTGACGTCGCGGCGGACGACCGGGAGGTGCAGGGTCCGCTGGAGGACGATCAGGGCGATGATCGCGAACGGCACGCCGACGTAGAAGCACCAGCGCCAGCCGAGCCAGGAGGTGTCGGTGATGACGCCGCCGAGCAGCGGGCCGCCGACGGTGGCGACGGCGAAGACGGCGCCGAGGTAGCCGCTGTAGCGGCCGCGCTCGCGCGGGGAGATCATCGCGGCCATCACGATCTGGGCGAGGGCGGAGAGGCCGCCGACGCCGATGCCCTGGACGACGCGGCAGGCGATGAGCATGCCGGTGTTCTGGGACAGGCCCGCGACCACCGAGCCGAGGACGTAGATCACCAGGGATATCTGGACCAGCAGCTTCTTGCTGAAGAGGTCGGACAGCTTGCCCCAGAGCGGGGTCGCCGCGGTCATCGACAGCAGGGCGGCCGTGACGACCCAGGTGTACGAGGACTGCGTGCCGCCGAGGTCGCCGATGATCTGGGGCAGGGCGTTGGAGACGATCGTGGACGACAGGATCGCCACGAACATGCCGAGCATCAGCCCGGACAGCGCCTTCATGATCTGGGCGTGGGTCATGGGGGCGGAGGAGCCGGAGCCGGGAGGGGACGCGGGGTCGGACGTGGTCTCCGACCGGCTGCCTCCCTGCACACCGGTGGGTGCGGTGGTCGCCATGTGTTTCCTTCGGTCTAGAAGCTCGATCGGAGCCGGGTCAGCAAGGTGTTGAGTACGTCGATGTCGTGCGGGGACCAGTCGGCCAGGGCCTTTTCCAGCGCGCCGGTGTAGCGGGCGTCGACCTCGGCGAGGAGGGCGTGGCCGGCCGGGGTGAGCCGCAGGATGCGGCAGCGGCCGTCGCCGGGGTCGATGTCGCGGGTGATCCACCCGCGGTCGGCGACGTGGGCGACGTGGCGGCTGGTCACCGAGATGTCGATGGCCATGAGGTCGGCGAGGCGGCTGAGCCGCATTTCGCCGTGGCGGTCGAGCAGGGTGAGGACGGCGGCCGAGCCGGGCGGGCAGTCCGGGGGGAGCAGCCGGGCCAGGTCGCGTTTGACGGCGCCGATGCCGGTCAGCTGGCGGGCCAGCTCTTCGTAGCGGGTGGTGGGGGTGTGGGGCGTCTGTGCTGTGGGTGGTGCCGGTGGTGCCGGTGGCGCCTGCAGCGTCCGGGCTTCGGTGGTCACGGGGCTCCCTCCCCTCCTCATGTTGTTGCTTAGGGCAACCATAAGAGTGATTGGTTGCTACAGGCAAACGAATAGGGGGGTGCGGGCGGTAAAGGAATGGGAAAAGCCGCTAGGGTCCTGAGCCATGGCTGCGAACCACAACTCACAGGGACCCGAGGGCAACTACGACCCCGCGGGCAGCACTCAGATGTTCCGGGCGTTCGTCGAGGAGGCCGCGCCGACCGGGCCGGGGGCCGGGCCGGGGGCCGGGGCGGGGCCGGTGGCTCCGGGATCCCGGCGGCGGCAGGCCGCGGCGCAGAGCTCGGGGTCGAAGGCCGGGCTGTGGCTGGGGGTGGGGGTCGCCGCGGTGGTGCTGATCGGCCTGGTGGCCTGGCTGGCCCTGTAGCCGCCGGGGAGACAGGGGCGGGGCGCCGCCCCGCCTTCTCTCCCCGCCCCGCCTCCTCTCCAGGGCCGGCCTCCTCTCCCCGGCCGGCCCTTCCTCCGGTCGCCCCGGCGCGCCTACGTCCAGGTCGCCGTCGTGTTCCGGGTTTCCACGTGCATGCCCAGAGGGACTCGCCAGGACTCGACGCAGACCGTGCAGGTCCGCGTCTTCGTCGTGCCCCCGGGGATCGGGGCGGGGAGGGGCTGGGTCGTGGTGATCGTGGCCCAGTCGATGCCCAGCGCGCCGATGATGTGTGTCGCGAACGTGACCGTGCCGGAAGTGGCCGGTTTCGTTCCCGTGTTGGTGAACGCCACCGTGACCTTCTCGCACCAGCGGTCCGCCGCCTGCGTGCGGGTCGGCGGGCCCAGGGTCAGGCTCGCCGGCGTGGTGGGGGGCGTCGTCCCCGGGTCGGGTGCGGGGGGTTGCGGGGTGGGCGGTGCCTGCACCGGCGGGGGCTGGGGCGGCTGTGCGGTGCCGGGCGGGGTGGCCGGGGATCCGCCTCGGGCGGAGGCCGCCGGGCTCCTCGGATCCGGGGTACCGGGCGGCGTACTCCCCGTCTTCGAGGGAGGAGGGGGGCTCTCGGCCAGTCGTCGGAGCTCCACCGGGGACCGCGGCGGCACGTTGTCGCCCGCCCGGCGTTCCGGGCCCGGGGCCACGGCGCCCGCGGCCGCGTAGCCGTCACGTGCCGGGCCGCCGCATCCCGTCAGGCATGCGGCGGCCAGAGAGCAGCACAGGGTCATCAGGGTGAGCGTTCGGCGGTCCACTCGCATCGCCGTAGTTTTGCTGACCCTGCGTCAGGTGGGAACCCTTCCGGTCGCGGCTACTCGCCGATCAGGCCTACGCGCAGCTGTGCCAGCGTGCGCGTCAGCAGGCGGGAGACGTGCATCTGGGAGATGCCGACCTCCTCGCCGATCTGCGACTGCGTCATGTTCGCGAAGAACCGCAGCATGATGATCTGCCGTTCCCGGGGCGGGAGTTTGGCGAGCAGCGGCTTCAGCGACTCGCGGTACTCGACGCCCTCCAGCGCGGCGTCCTCGTACCCGAGCCGGTCCGCGAGCGAGCCCTCGCCGCCCTCGTCCTCGGGGGAGGGCGAGTCGAGCGAGGACGCGGTGTACGCGTTGCCGACGGCGAGGCCGTCGACGACGTCCTCCTCCGACACCCCGAGTACGGCGGCCAGTTCCGGCACCGTCGGCGAGCGGTCGAGCTTCTGGGCGAGCTCGTCGCTGGCCTTGGTGAGGGCGAGGCGCAGCTCCTGGAGGCGGCGCGGGACGCGCACGGACCAGGAGGTGTCCCTGAAGAATCGCTTGATCTCTCCCACGACGGTCGGCATCGCGAACGTCGGGAACTCCACGCCGCGTTCGCAGTCGAACCGGTCGATCGCCTTGATCAGGCCGATCGTGCCGACCTGGACGATGTCCTCCATCGGCTCGTTCCGGCTGCGGAAGCGGGCGGCCGCGTACCGGACCAGGGGCAGGTTCAGCTCGATCAGGGTGTCGCGTACGTACGCCCGGTCGGGGCTGTCCGCGTCCAGGGCGGCAAGTCGCTGGAAGAGGGAGCGGGAGAGGGTGCGGGTGTCGATGGCTTCCGAGCGGACAGGCGCTGCAGGCAGTGCAGGCGCTGCCGGCGCCGCGCTCTTGACGAGCGTGAGCACCTTGGAGCTGCCCTGGTCTACGGACATGCCACCCCCTTGAGGTCGCGGACGGTCGCGTACGGCGCGTCCGTCGGAGGAACGCAGCCTCCACCTGAATACCGGAGGCGGGGCTGCGGCAAACGCGGTTCCAGCAGAATGTCACATGTCGGCAACACGCTGTAGCGCCAAGTCGACATATATCTCCAGCGACAGAGCGGAATGAGCCCATTCTGTGGGAAACGGCGGAGCGAGCTCCACCCGTTTCAGCTACGCCTCGATCCTGTTTGCGGACCGGAGTCGGGCGAAGCTGCGGGCGAGCAGTCGCGAAACGTGCATTTGGGATACGCCGAGCTCCACGCTGATCTGGGACTGCGTCAGATTGTTGTAGTACCGCAGCAGCAGGATCCTTTGTTCACGTTCGGGCAGCTGTACGAGGAGGTGCCGGACGAGGTCGCGGTGCTCGACCCCGGCCAGCTCCGGGTCCTCGTAGCCGAGGCGGTCCAGCAGCCCCGGCAGCCCGTCGCCCTCCTGGGCGGCCTCCAGTGAGGTGGCGTGGTACGAGCGCCCGGCCTCGATGCAGGACAGCACCTCGTCCTCGGTGATCCGCAGCCGCTCGGCGATCTCGGGCGTGGTGGGCGTGCGCCCGTGCAGGGTGGTGAGGTCCTCGGTGGCCGCGTTCACCTGGACCCACAGCTCGTGGAGGCGGCGCGGCACGTGGACGGTGCGGACGTTGTCGCGGAAGTACCGCTTGATCTCGCCCACGACGGTCGGCATGGCGAACGTCGGGAACTGCACCCCGCGCTCCGGATCGAACCGGTCGATCGCGTTGATGAGGCCGATCGTGCCGACCTGGACCACGTCCTCCATCGGTTCGTTGCGGCTGCGGAAGCGGGCGGCCGCGTACCGGACGAGCGGGAGGTTCGCCTCGATGAGGGCCCCGCGCACCCGGTGGTGCTCGCTCGTCCCCGGCTGAAGGCCCTTCAGCTGGCCGAACAGGACCTGGGTGAGGGCCCGGGTGTCCGCGCCCCGGCTCTGCGGTCTCGGGGGCGCTGGAGGCTCCTCAGGGGGCTCCTGCCGAGGCGGAACCGGGGAGTCCTGGGGCTCCTGCTGGGGTGGCACCTGAGGCGCAGTACTGGCCGGCACGGTCACGCCACCCCTTCATGTCAACTCATCCGTCAAAAGCGGTCATAGCATCACAAGACATGTGCACTGTGTGCAAGCACCGCATATCGCCGTGTTGAGGGCAAGTTGGGCATAATGGGGTGTTTTGGACTGGGCTGTGCGAGGGGGTGCGGGAACGCGAAAGCCCCCCACTCGCCGGAGTGGGGGGCCGGTCGTTCGGAAGGCCGCGTCAGCGTACGGGCTCAGCGCACCAATTCGGTCATGAACGCGCCGATGCCGTGGGCTGCGTCCGATATGCCCTGGAAGCCTATTTTGACGATGTCTGCCGCTTTGACCGGCTGGGTGATGATCACGAAGAGCACGAACACGACGAGCCCACCCATGATCATCTTCTTGGTGTCCATGAGCGGTGTCGGCCTCCCCAAACCGGTCCTGCTGAGTCGGGTGAGTCTAACCGTTCGTCTTCGGACACTCACCCGGCCTTTATGGACCAATGGCCCGGCCGTCCGGGCCCTTTGCCGCAGTACGGGCGGGTGGGGGTGGCGCAGTATTGAAGACGAGCCCACCGGTTCTGGCAGGAAATCGGTGGGTGAGGGACAGGACCTCACTGCGGGGTCCGAGCCGCAAGCTTCCCCCTGACTGCGGTTCGGACTGGCAGGTTCCGTCCTCGTCGGGGGAAGTGGTTTGTCCCCCCGATGCCACTTCCCCCGCCCGTACGTCGAAGGCCCCGACCCCGGTCGGGGCCTTCTTCGGCTTCCGCCGCGGTCCCGGACCTCCGCGGCTACTGGATGGCGCCGAGCAGGCCCAGGACGGGCTCCACGGGGGCGATCACGGGCGCCAGGTCGTTCGGCAGCTCCGTCACCCGACCGAGCTTGTCCAGCTCGTTGAGCTTTCCGCCGATCTCCTGGACGGAGCCGGGTGTGGCCCCCTTCGGCATGCCCGGGGCCGCCTGCGGCAGGTCCGGGAGGGTGATCGGGGCCGGAGTGGCGGCGGAGGCGGCGGGAGCGGCGAGGCCCGCGGCGGCCCCCGCGAGGGCGAAGGCGGCGAGCATGCGCTGGGTCTTGGTCATGCCGTGACAACGGCCGAGCGGGGCGGGCGGTCACGCGGGCGTCATCCGTAAAGACGCGTCGGGGCCCGTCGGGACCCGACGGAACCGGTCGGGACGTCCTGCCCCATCCCTTGCCGCGACGTCCCGGGAAAACGCCGGAAGCCCCGTCCCTTGCGGGGCGGGGCTTCCGAACGAAGCGGTAGTGGAGGGATTTGAACCCCCGATGGGTTGCCCCATACTCGCTTTCGAGGCGAGCTCCTTCGGCCACTCGGACACACTACCGAGATGGATCCTAGCCTAAGGATCGGCATCAAATGAAATCGATACCGCCGAGCTCCCTCAGCGGTCCCGGAAGAAGTCCGTCAGCTGCCGCGCGCACTCCTGCGCGAGCACGCCGCGGATCACCTCCGGACGGTGGTTGAGCCTGCGGTCCCGTACGAGGTCCCAGAGCGACCCCGCGGCACCCGCCTTCTCGTCGTCGGCGCCGTAGACGACCCGGGCCACCCGCGACTGCACGAGCGCGCCCGCGCACATCACGCACGGCTCCAGGGTCACCACGAGGGTGCACCCCGGAAGCCGCCATTCCCCGAGCCGGGCGGCCGCCCGGCGCAGCGCCAGCACCTCGGCGTGCGCCGTGGGGTCGCCGGTGGCCTCGCGCTCGTTGTACCCGGTGGCGAGGAGCCCGCCGTCCGGGCCCAGCACGACGGCGCCGACCGGCACGTCGCCGGCCGGCACCGCCCGGGCGGCCTCCGCGAGCGCGAGGCGCATGGAGTCCCGCCACGGGTCCCGTACGGGATCGGGGTCGTGCAGGGGGTGGTGCGTGGTGATCACTAGCGGACGGCCTCCAGCACCTCGGTGGCGCCGAGGGAGTCGGCGATCTCCGAGAGGGCGTCCCCGTCGAGGGTCATCAGTTGTTTGTTGCTGACGCCGAGGTCGTCCAGCAGCCGGGGGTCGCCGAGCGGGCCGGCGGGTACCGGTTCCGCGCCGGGCGAGTCCTCCTCGTCCTCGTCGTCGCCATCCGTGAACGCGGCGATCGTCTCCTCCTCGCCGTCCTCGGTGCCGTCAAGGTCCAGTTCGTCGAGTTCGTCGTCCTCCTCGTCGCTGCCCAGCAGCTCGTCGGTGAGCATCGAGCCGTAGGAGCTGCGGGAGGCCGCCGAGGCGTTCGATACGAAGTACCGCGGGTCCTCCTCGCCGTCCACGCGGACGACGCCGAACCAGGCGTCCTCCTGCTCGATGAGGGCGACCACCGTGTCGTCGTCGACAGCGGCGGCACGGGCGAGATCGATCAGATCACTGAGGGACTCGACGTCGTCGAGTTCCATGTCGCTCGCTTCCCACCCGTCTTCGGTGCGCGCGAGCAGTGCGGCGAAATACACCGTGACTCTCCCACTGGTCAATAGGCGTGCCGGTTGGAGGTCCCCCCGGCCGGAGGTGGGGAGGGTTGGAACGGCTGTCCTGCTCGCCGTTCGTGCCCCGCCCAATCGGCATCGTGGCAGAAAGCGCGGCTTTGCGAGAGGTCTTCGGCGCTTGCGTCGTCCCGTGCCGTGCGCTCCGCGGGTTGTACGGGGGCTGCCGGGGCGCGCCGTGGCGGCCTCGCGGGGCCCCGCGATCCCGCCCGCAGCCTCGGCGCGGCGCCGGTGCTCCGAGGCTCCGGGCGGGCGGGATTCGCCTTCGGCCGGGGCTACCAGCGGAACGTACGCATGCGCATCTGCTGGCGCATGCGGGCCGCGCGGGCGCGGCGGGGCTGGACGCGGTCGCGCAGGGCCTGCGCCTCCATCAGGTCGCGCAGGAACTGCGCCCTGCGCGCTCTGCGCTGCGCCGCCGTCTCCGGCTGCGGCGCGTCGTTCTCTCGGCTCGGCTTCGTGTCGGGCATCCGCCACCACCCCGGCTGGTCCGGTAGTCCTCCTCCGCCGGCGCGAAGCAGACCCCCCGCACCCCACCTTCCCCCGGACGGGGCGGTTGATGCCACCTCTTCGCTTCCCCTTTGCGCAGCCCCTTCGCAGCTCAGAAGGGTTGTCACTCGTCGTCCGACAGGGTCGGGACCACCGCCACCGGGCCGTGCGCGTGGTGGAGCACCGCGTGCGCCACCGAGCCGATCATCAGGGACCCGACGCTGCGCCGCGGGTGATGGCGGCCCACCACCACCAGTGCCGCCGACCGGGAGGCCGTCACCAGCTGCTCCGCCGCGTCGCCCGGGACCGCCGCCTGCTCCACCGGCACCTGCGTCCACCGGGCCCGGAACGGCGCCAGCCGCTCCGTCTGGGAGCGCAGCATCTCCCGCTCCGCCGGCACCGCGTTCCCGTCGTCGGCCAGGCCCTCCGGCGGGATCACCTGGAAGGGGTTGTCCACCACCATGACCGGCGCCGGCGGGATCGCGTACGCCGAGACCACCTGGACGGTGGTCCCCCGTGCGGCGGCTTCCGCGAAGGCGAAGGCCACCACGTCGTCCGCCGTCTCCGCGGCGTGCAGGCCGAGCACCACCCGCCCGGCGGACTGCCCGGCCCCCGCTTCGGCGCTGCGCGCCGCGTGGGGAACGACCACCACCGGGAAGGCCGCCGTGGAGGCCACGGCGCGGCTGTTCGACCCGAGCAGCAGGGCGGCGAAGCCGCCGCGGCCCCGGGAGCCCATCACCAGCATCAGGGACTCCTCCCCGGTCACCCGCAGGGCCTCCGGCACGGAGCCCTCCAGCGCCTCGTACCGCACCTCGGCCGGCAGCTCGGGGGCGCCGGCGAGGATGTCCCGTACGTGTTCGCCGACGGGGTCGGCGTTCTCCTTCGGCTGCGAGGGGTCGGCGAGGGAGGAGCGGCGCGCCGCGTACAGCTGGACGCTGTCGGGCAGCACGTGCGCGACCACGAGCGGGCTGCCGTGCCGCAGGGCCTCGGTCCGCGCCCATTCCAGCGCTTTGAGGCTGTGCTCGGACCCGTCGACCGCCACGACCACCGGTGCGTTGCTCATCCGTCCAGCGTGCTGGGCGTCCGGGCGGGTCGCATCCGCAGGGATCCGCGACGATCCGCGGGCGGTGAGGCGGGTTCGGACGCAGGGGGGTGCGCGCACCGCGTAGCCTTTTGACCGTGGGTCGCGAAAAAGTGCGGCCGTTTTTGCAGGTCGCAGGTCGAAACCCGGCAGCTGAGCCTTGGAGGATGTTGTGCGTTTGCAGGTCGTCGATCACCCCTTGGTGGCGCACAAACTGACCACCCTGCGCGACAAGCGCACCGATTCCCCCACCTTCCGTCGGCTCGCCGACGAGCTGGTGACCCTCCTCGCGTACGAGGCCACCCGCGATGTGCGCACCGAGCAGGCCGACATCGTCACCCCGGTCGGCCCGACCACCGGCGTGAAGCTCTCGCACCCGCGCCCGCTGGTCGTGCCGATCCTGCGCGCCGGCCTCGGCATGCTGGACGGCATGATGCGGCTGCTGCCGACCGCCGAGGTGGGCTTCATGGGCATGGTCCGCAACGAGGAGACCCTGGAGGCCTCCACGTACGCGACGCGCATGCCGGAGGACCTCTCCGGGCGGCAGGTCTACGTCGTCGACCCGATGCTCGCCACCGGCGGCACGCTCGTCGCGGCGATCCAGGAACTGATCAAGCGCGGCGCCGACGACGTCACCGCCGTGGTGCTGCTGGCCGCGCCCGAGGGCGTCGAGGTCATGGAGCGCGACCTCGCGGGCACCCCGGTGACGGTCGTGACGGCCGCGGTGGACGAGCGGCTCAACGAGCACGGCTACATCGTTCCGGGCCTGGGCGACGCGGGCGACCGCATGTACGGCTCGGCCGAGTAGGGGCCGGCGACGACGCACGAAACAGCCGGCCGCCCCGGAAGGGGCGGCCGGCTGTTTCGCGTTCGGCGGTTCGGCGGTTCGGCGGACCAGCGGTTCGGCAGTTCAGGAGTTCAGGAGTTCGGCGGATCAGCGCGTTCAGCAGGTCTTGGCGGGGGCCGGCTGCGGGTTGGCCAGCAGGTACAGCTCCTTGTCCGCCGCCTCCTTCGGGCTGAGGTCCTTGAAGGCGTCGCCGAGGATCAGGTCGATGTCCGCGCCCTCCCGAGCGTCGGTCTGCTGCGTATCGCCTTCGAGCTGGGTGCCCAGCACGGAGAAGGCCGCCTTGTCGGTCTTGGGCGAGCCGAGCAGTATCCCCGTCCCGGGGACCTTCTTGTCGAAGTCGGCGGGTGCGTTGCCGACCTTGCCGATGGTGAAGCCGCGTTTCTTCAGCTCGTCGCCGACCGCCTTGGCGAGCCCCGCGCGCGGGGTCGCGTTGTAGACGTTGACCGTGATCTCGCCGGGCTGCGGCAGGGCCACGGCCGGCTTGGCGGCGGCGGGGCTGGCGGCCGCCGCGGCGCCCGCCCTGGGCTTCGGGGTCGCGCAGTCCTTGCCGGCGGCGCTCTGGTGTTTGCCGCCGGCGCCCTCGCCGCGGAACACGTTCATGAGCTGCACGGATCCGTAGCCGAGCAGGGCCAGACCGAGGACTGCTCCGAGCACGGTGAGGACGATCCGGCGGCGCCGCCGCGGTGGCCTCATACGGGGGTAGGAAGCACCCGTGACGCGGTACTTTCCGCCCATGCCGGGGGGAGTGAGCATGCTCATGGGCGCAGCGTAATACCGCCCGCCTGCGATGCCCACCAAATGATCTGTTGATAGGGCAAGACCGACCCGAAAGGCGCAATTCTCCCGAACCGGAAGCCCAAGGGAGGCCCGGGCGGAAGCCTTTCGCGGCCTCGCCTACGGCGTGTCCCGGCTCAGTAGTCCATTTCGAGGACGCGCGCGTGCAGCACCTGGCGCTGCTGAAGGGCCGCGCGCACGGCGCGGTGCAGCCCGTCCTCCAGGTACAGGTCGCCCTGCCACTTCACGACGTGGGCGAAGAGGTCCCCGTAGAACGTCGAGTCCTCCGCGAGCAGCGTCTCGAGGTCCAGCTGCCCCTTGGTCGTCACCAACTGGTCGAGCCGGACCGGGCGCGGGGCGACATCCGCCCACTGCCGGGTGGTTTCCCTGCCGTGGTCGGGGTACGGCCGCCCGTTTCCGATGCGCTTGAAGATCACACGGAAAGCCTACCGGGCCGGTGCCTGCGGGCGCAGCCTTGCCAAGCCGGTGCAAAAGTGGCAGGCAGGGCTATTTCGGGAGTGATGTATGAGCGAGAGCACCGACCCCGCGTCCCCGGCCGACCAGATCGCCGCCGGGTACGCCTTCACCGGACCCGCGCTCGAACTGGGTGCCCTGCTCTGGGACGGGGCCTGCCTGCCGGACCGGCAGATCCGCATCCCGCTGTCGATGCTCAACCGCCACGGCCTGGTCGCGGGCGCCACCGGCACCGGCAAGACGAAGACCCTCCAGCTCATCGCCGAGCAGCTGTCGGCGGGCGGCGTTCCGGTGTTCCTCGCCGACATCAAGGGCGACGTGTCGGGGATTTCGGTGCCGGGCACGGCCAACGACAAGATCGCGGAACGGGCGAAGGAAGTCGGCCGGCCGTGGGAGGCCGCCGGATTCCCGAGCGAGTTCTATTCGCTGGGCGGGATCGGACCGGGCATTCCGCTCCGGGCCACCGTGACGAGTTTCGGCCCGGTGCTGATGTCGAAGGTGCTCCGGCTCAACCAGACCCAGGAGCAGTCGCTCGGCCTGATCTTCCACTATGCCGACACCAAGGGACTGGAGCTGATCGACCTCAAGGACCTGCGGGCCGTCGTCGCCTTCCTCGTCTCCGACCAGGGGAAAGCCGAGCTCAAGGGCATCGGCGGGCTGTCCGCGGTGACGGCCGGGGTGATCCTGCGCGCCCTGACCGCCTTCGAGCAGCAGGGCGCCTCGGAGTTCTTCGGCGAGCCGGAATTCGACACCGCTGAATTCCTGCGGACCGCCGCCGACGGGCGCGGTCTGGTCTCCGTACTGGAACTCCCGGCGGTCCAGGACAAGCCGCAGCTCTTCTCCACCTTCCTGATGTGGCTGCTGGCCGACCTCTACACCGACCTGCCGGAAGTCGGGGACCTGGAGCGGCCGAAGCTCGTCTTCTTCTTCGACGAGGCCCATCTGCTCTTCAACGGCGCCTCGAAGGCCTTCCTGGAGTCCATCACCCAGACCGTGCGGCTGATCCGATCGAAGGGCATCGGCGTCTTCTTCGTGACGCAGACCCCCAAGGACGTGCCGGCGGACGTGCTCGCACAGCTCGGCAACCGGGTGCAGCACGCGCTGCGCGCCTTCACCCCCGACGACGCGAAGGCGCTGAAGGCCACCGTGAAGACCTTCCCGAACTCCGCGTACGACCTGGAGGAGCTGCTGACCCAGCTCGGGACGGGCGAGGCGGTGATCACCGTACTCAGCGAGAAGGGCGCCCCGACCCCCGTGGCGGCGACCCGGCTGCGCGCCCCGCAGTCGCTGATGGGCCCGATCGACGCGGCGGCCCTCGACGCGGCGGTGAAGTCCTCGCTCCTCTACTCGCGGTACGCGGAGCCGGTCGACCGGGAGTCGGCGTACGAGAAGATCAGCGCCGAGCAGGCCGCGGCCGAAGCGGCGGCGGAGGCGGCCGCCGCCGAGGCGGAGGCCGGGAAGCAGGCCAAGGAGGCGGCCAAGGCGACGCGCAGCGCGCCGAAGCCGGATCCCTCGCTCGCCCAGCAGGTGGTCGGGAGCGGGCTGTTCCGCTCGCTGGCCCGCTCGATCGGGACCCAGCTGGGGCGGGAGATCTCGCGCTCGATCTTCGGGACGGCGAAGCGGCGCAGATGAAGCCCCCACCGGCCGCCACCGCTTGATACGTGACGGATTCCGGCGGCCGGATCCCCCGCCGGGGTGCCGCCGGGGGCCCCGGCGCTGACAGACTTCGGCCCATGCGGACCGAACTCACCGACACCACGTCCAGCAAGATCGACCGGGCCCTGCTCGATGCCCGCCGGGCCGTCGGCAGCCCGACGATGGGCCTGGTGCTGACGCTCGTCATAGCGACCGACGAGGAGAACGCGTACGACGCCGTCCGCGCGGCCTCGGAGGCCGCGCGCGAACACCCCTGCCGCATCATCGTGGTGATCAAGCGCACCTCGCGCGGCTCGCACAAGCTCCGCCAGACCCGCCTGGACGCCGAGCTGCGCGTCGGCTCGGACGCCGGGACCGGGGAGATCGTGCTGCTGCGCCTGCACGGGGCGCTCAACGAGCAGGCGGGCTCGGTCGTCCTCCCGCTGCTGGTGCCGGACGCGCCGGTGGTGGCGTGGTGGCCGGCCGACGCCCCCGCCGACACGGCGCGGGATCCGCTCGGCGCGCTCGCGCAGCGCCGGATCACGGACGCGGAGGCCACCGCCGACCCGGTGGCGGAACTGGACCGGCGGGCCGCCTCGTACGCCCCCGGGGACACCGACCTCTCCTGGACCCGGCTCACGCCGTGGCGGGCGCTGCTGGCCGCCGCGGTGGACCAGAAGCCGCTGCCGGTGACGGGCGCGGCGGTGGAGAGCGAGGCCGACAACCCGAGCGCCGAGCTGCTGGCGCGCTGGCTGGGGGACCGGCTCGGGGTTCCGGTGGAGCGGGTCGCCACGGACGGGCCCGTGATCACCCGGGTCCGGCTGGCCACCAGGGAGGGCGAGATCACGGTGGACCGTCCCGACGGGGCGCTGGCCACGCTGATCCTGCCGGGCAGCCCCGACCGCACGGTGGCCCTGAAGATCCGCAGCATGGCCGAGCTGATCTCGGAGGAGCTGCGGCGCCTGGACGCGGACGAGGTCTACGCGTCGGCGCTGCGGGCGCGCCCCGCCCAAGCCCTGGCTTCGCTTTAGCCCTTCTCCGCCTTGGCGGCCTTGGCCGCCGCCTTCATCTCCTGTTTGTGCGCCCGCACCTTCGCCAGGGACTCCGGCCCGGTGATGTCCGCCGCCGAGCGGTAGACGTTCGCCGGGCCGTAGCCGCCGGCGGCCTCGCGCCAGCCCTTGGGGCGCACGCCGAGCTGCTTGCCCAGCAGCGCCAGGAAGATCTGGGCCTTCTGCTCGCCGAAGCCGGGCAGTTCCCTGAGCCGCTTCAGCAGCTCCTGCCCGGTGGCCACGCCACGCCAGACGGCCTCGGCGTCCCCGTCGTAGTGCTCCACCAGGTACGCGCACAGCTGCTGCACCCGCTTCGCCATCGACCCGGGGTAGCGGTGCACGGCCGGCTTCTCGGAGAGCAGCGCGGCGAAGGCCTCGGGGTCGGCGGCGGCGATGGCGTGGGCGTCCAGGTCGTCCGCCCCCATCCGCCGGGCGATCGTGTACGGGCCCGAGAACGCCCACTCCATCGGAACCTGCTGGTCGAGCAGCATGCCGACGAGCGCGGCGAGCGGGCTGCGGCCGAGGAGCTCGTCGGCCTCCGGCTGCTGGGCCAGCCGCATCGTGATGTCCATGGATCCAGCCTCCCGCCTGGCCGCCCTCCCCGCGCGGTCGGCGCACCGCGGGCCTAGCGTGAGAACCGCGCAAAACCGACGAAACGACACAGGAGTCGATCGATCATGGCTGAGTTCCCGGAAGGCGCTCCGTGCTGGGTGGACGCGATGTTCAAGGACGTGGAGGGGGCCAAGACCTTCTACTCCGACGTGCTGGGCTGGACCTTCGGCGAGTCGTCCAGCGAGTACGGCAACTACACGCAGGCCTACTCCGACGGCAAGGCGGTGGCGGCCGTCGTGCCGCCCATGCCGGGCGCCGACGCCCCGTCGCAGTGGTGTCTGTACTTCGCCTCGCCCGACGCGGCGGCCACCGCCGAGAAGATCAAGTCGGCCGGCGGCCAGCTGATGATGGAGCCGATGCAGGTCGGCACCTTCGGCACGATGGCCATCGCGAAGGAGCCGAGCGGCGCGGTCTTCGGCGTCTGGCAGCCGGGCGAGCACAAGGGCTTCGAGAAGATCGGCGAGCCGGGCGCGTACTCCTGGGCGGAGGTCTTCACCCGTGACCCGGCCAAGGCGGACGGGTTCCTCTCGCAGGTCTTCCCGTACGAGGCCCAGACGATGGAGCCCGGCGACGACCCCGAGATGGCCGGGATGGACTTCAGGATCTACAGCGTCGGCGGCAAGGAGAACCCGGTCCTCGGCCGGATGAAGATGGGCGACGAGTTCCCGCCGGAGATTCCCCCGTACGTCCAGGTCTACTTCGGGGTCCCGGACTGCGACGAGGCCGTGGCCAAGGCCAAGAAGCACGGCGGCGCCCTCCACTTCGGCCCGATGGACAGCCCCTTCGGCCGCTTCGCGGCGCTGACGGACCAGCAGGGCGCGGCCTTCGCGGTGATCGACATGTCGAAGACGACGGGCGAGATGCCGAAGATGTCGGACGCGTAGCCGTCCCCCTCCGGGGCCGGGCGGGGTCACCTCTCGACGGGTGGCCCCGTCCGCGTGCATCCGGGGCAGGTGCCGGGGGCGGGTGCGCGGAAGGCGAGGTCGCACTTCTCGCAGCTCTGGAAGGGGTCCGGCGGAACGAAGGGGGCTCTGCGGGGGAGCGGGGTCAGGTCGGGCGGGAGCTGGGCGGTCAGCCGGTGGGCGATCAGGCCGGGCGGGTTGCGGGGGTGCTCCGGGAGGTTCGCCGTGAGGGCGCCGGTCACCGCTTGATGGGTGGCCCCGCGTTCCAGCCAGGCCTCGACGCCGCCCGCGAGGCGCTGGACGTCCCGTTCGCCGAGGAGCAGGCGGGGGTCGGCCCGGCGGAGTTCGGCGAGGAGCTCCTCGGCCAGCCGCCTGCGGGCCGGGTTGTGCGGGTTGCGGGGCAACGGGAGGGACGCCGCCGGGGGCGGCGGGCCGGAGTCCGGTGCGGGTGCGGGCGGCGGTACGGGCGCCGGTTCGGGCCTCGGTTCCGGTGCCGGTCGGGGCGCCGGTTCGGGCTTCGGCTCCGGCAGGGTGACGGCCTTCGGGGCGTTGCAGAACACCGTACGGGTGACGATCCGCCCGTCCGGGAGCTTCTCCTGGAGCCGCCGCAGGTACCCGTACGCCTCCAGCTCGCCCAGCGCCTTGCCGATCGCCTTCTCGCCGAGGGGCAGCTGCCTGGCCAGGGCTTTGATGCCGACCGGGGTGCCGCGGGGCACGGACTGGATGTACGAGGCGAGGGCCCGCGCGTTCATCGACAAGTGCGGATGCCGGATCAGGTCGTTGCTGACCACGGTGAAATTGCGGGTCTGCCGGACGCTGTCGTGTTGAACGCCGTACGCGGCCCGCGAGGGCGCGTTAGAGTGCTGGAAAGCCATCGGGAAGTTGGATCCTTCTCGTGGTCAGGCCCTCGTCGGGATTGCGAGTCCCGGCGGGGGCTGCCTTGTGTCCGGAGTAGTCGCGGCGAGCATATGCCAGGCAACCGGTATGAAATCCAGCCGAGTTGGGATCTTTCACCCGTGTGAGTGAGCGCTGCTCCGGGGAGGCTGGAGGGGTTGGGCAGGAGTTTCTTTCTCTTGGTTCTTCCAAAGACAAAGCGTCGTGCCGCACCGGGTCGCGCCCGGGCGCGACCCGCCCGCGGGGGCGGCTCGCACGAACGTCCACGACTTTGTCCAAAGCTGTCGAGACTGCCTCAACGCGAGTGACGGGTAAGGCGCGTTGAGGAGGTGGGTGCGCATGGGCGTGGACGTGGACGGTGACGGCACGGAAGAGCACAGCTGGTCCGTGGACCCCGAGGACGAACAGGGTGCGGCGGTGGTCGCGGCCCTCGGCCGGCAGATGCGGGCGCGGAGGGAAGCGCTGGGGATGCGGGTCGGCGACCTGGCGGCGGCGATCCAGTACGGCGAGGCCCTGATCTACAAGGTCGAGGGCGGCAAGCGGATCGCCAAGCCGGAGTATTTGGACAAGGTCGACGAGGCGTTGAAGGCCGGGGGCCTGATCCGGGCCATGCGGGAGGACCTGGGGCGGGTTCGGTACCCGAAGAAGGTTCGGGAGCTGGCGAGGATGGAGGGAAAGGCCGTCGAAATAGGGGCCTACAGCATTCACAACATCCACGGCTTGCTTCAGACGGACCACTACGCGCGGACCTTGTTCGAGGCGCGGAAGCCCGCCTACTCGCGGAGTGAGGTGGAGCGGTTTCTCGCGGCCCGGATGGCTCGACGTTCTGTCTTCGAGCGGGACCCCGGCCCGGCCATCAGTCTTGTCCAGGAGGAGGCGACGCTGCGCCGCCGGATCGGGGGCACAATGGTATGGCGGGAGCAGCTCGAACGACTGCTGGTAGTAGCTCAGTTGCGCAATGTCGAGCTGCAAGTCGTGACGATCGACTGTGAGTCTCACGCCGGACTGGACGGCGGGATCGAGCTGCTGAAATTCGGCGACGGCACAGCGGTAGGGCGCTCCGAAGGAGCCTTCAACGGGAGGCCGGTCTCCCACCCGAAACAGCTCCAGATCCTTGAGCTGCGGTATGGGATGATCCGAGCCCAAGCTCTCTCGCCTCGGGAGTCCCGGGCGTTCATCGAGCACATGCTGGGAGAGACATGATCCACGAGCTGGAATGGTTCAAGAGCAGCTACAGCAGCGGCCCTGAAGGCGACTCCTGCGTCGAGGTGGCGTGGGTCAAGAGCAGCTACAGCGATGGCAGCGAAGGCGACTCCTGCGTCGAGGTGGCGGCCTGCCCCGAAGCCGTCCGCGTGCGGGATTCCAAGGTGCTCGACGGGCCCCAGCTGGCGCTCACGCCGCAGGCCTGGGCCGGCTTCGTCTCGTACGCGCGCGACGTCAGGCCTTGTTGACGGCGGTGTGGGAGGCCGCGCGGTAGCAGCGGGAGCTGACGGAGAAGTCGAGCGTCGGCTCCAACGCCTCCGTGCGGGCGGTGACCGTCACCGAGAAGTGTTCGGTCTCGTTCGAGGCCTGGATCTCGGGGCTGTCCTTACTGATCTTCCAGCCGTTCCCGCCCAGCGCCTTCCGCAGGTTCTGCATGCCGGCGTCGTACTGGTCACTCGTCATGCCGCCCACCGACCAGCGGTGCTCCAGGGCGTACAGGTCTTGGCCGTACTCGTCGCAGACCACGACGCTCATGCCCATGCCGGGCTCGGTGACCTTGCCCTTGATCCCGGCCAGCTCCAGCAGGCGGGCGGAGACCTCCCTCGTCTTCGCACGCGCGGGGTCGGGATCCATCCGCTCCGGCGTGTAGGGGAGCTCCATGATGTTCGAACACCCCACGGACAGCGCCAGCAGCGAAGCGAAGACGACCGTGGCGGCACGTCCCGTACGACGTGCCCGGCCGGAGTGTCCTGTTGCTGGAATTCGTCGCATCATCCGCTTCTCCGGGAAAGACCGGTGCACCGGCCCGTCCCCCGGTGGCACCCGGCCCTGACCGTACCCCTGGCGGCCTGAGCGCCACCGCTCGCCCCGGCCGACCGGGCACGCGAAGGCCGGGCGGTACGGGCGGCAGTTGACCCGGGCGCGTGCACGAAAGCGCAGAGGCGAGCCGCCCGGGTGGTTCCGGGTGGCGGATGAGATGGGTCGAACGCACGCCGGCGTGATCGCTCGTACCGTCGATCTTGCGCGGCTCCCCCGGGCCGCGCGAGGTCACTACCGAAGAGGTCGAACACCCCATGAGCCTGAGCATCCGCAACCAGATCGCCGGAACCGTCACCGCCGTCACCACCGGCGAGGCCATGGCCACGGTCAAGGTCCGTCTGGAAGGCGGCCAGGACATCACCGCCGCCATCACCGCCGACGCCGTCAAGGATCTGGGCATCGCCGAGGGTTCCGCGGTGAAGGCGCTCGTCAAGGCCACGGAGGTGGCGCTGGCCACCGGCTCCGTCGAGGGCATCAGCATCCGCAACCAGCTGGCCGGAACCGTCTCCGACATCGCCACCGGTGGCGCCATGGCCTCGGTCAAGGTGGACGTGAACGGCGGCGGGCTGACCGCCGCCATCACCAAGGACGCCGTCGAGGAGCTCGGCCTGGCCGCCGGGTCCTCCGTCGTCGCGCTGATCAAGTCCACCGAGATCTCGCTCGCGACCGCCTGAGTCCCCGGTCAGAGCCCCAGGTTCGGCGGCGACAGCGAGCCGAACCACACGTGCGTGACGGCGCTGACGTAGCGCGCCCCGCACCGGTCCGTCGGGACCACCAGCTGTGCGCCCGCCTCGTCGAGGTCCTCCCCGTCGAGGCGGGTCGCCAGCAGCACCGGGCTGTCGCCGAAGTCGACGTCGAGCTCGGCCCAGGACAGGACGGTGTGGTGCCCGTCCCCGCCGCTGACCGCCAGCAGGAAGCGGCTGCGGTCCTTGCGCCGCCGCGCGTCGAAGGACGGCCCGGCGTCCGCGACCACGTCACGCAGCAGGGCGCCTTCGAAGACATGGTGCTGCGGACCGTTCGTCGCGCAGTCGAACGTGACCGCGGCCCGGTGCTGTACCCAGTCCCGCAGGTCCGCGACGCTCAGGGTCGCCGGGTGGTCCAGATCTCCGTGCAGCATGAGTTTGGCCATGGGGCGATTGTGCCCGGGGCCTGTCATTCCGGAACCTCATCTGCAAGGTTGATGGCTTGATACAACCCGCAGATGTGGCTTCATCGTGTGTTCTGCCCTTGCAGGTCCTGCAACCTCCGGTTCATCTTCCGCCAGACGATGTCGCGTGTCACCGGCATCTCCGTGAACCGCACCCCGGTCGCGTCCCGCAGCGCGTTCGCGAACGCCGGGGCCACCGGGTTGAAGGGGCTCTCGCTCATCGACTTCGCGCCGAGCGGGCCGATCGCGTCCGAGGTCTCCATGAAGTGCACCTCCGTACGCGGGACGTCCGCGTACTGCGGGAGCCGGTAGCGGCGGAACGCGGCCGTGGTCACCTCCCCGCGCTCGTCCACCCGTACCGTCTCGAACAGCGTCGCGCCCAGCGCCTGGGCGACGCCGCCCTCCACCTGGCCGCGGCACTGCATCGGGTTCATGACCTTGCCCGCGTCCGCCGCGTGGACGGACCGGAGGATCTTCATCTCCCCCGTGTCCGGGTCCACGGCGAGACGGAACCACTGCGCGTTGAAGGCCACCGAGCGGGGGGAGCCGCCCCAGTGGCCGTCCGCGGCCATCTCCTCCAGCTTGCCCTTGTCGTACGCGGCCTCGTACAGCTCCTTCAGCGTGACGGTCCGGCCCGCGCAGTCGAAGGACTCGGCCGACAGCTTGCACAGGTGCCGGGCCACGCCCGTGTGCCGGGCCGCGAAGGTCAGCAGGCGCTCGGCGAGGGAGTTGGCCGCCAGCATCACGGCCTTGCCCGCCACCACCGTGCCGGCCGAGCCGAACGCGCCGGTGTCGTGGCGGACCACGTCCGTGTCGGACTGGCGCACGGCGATCCGGTCCACCGTCGTGTTCAGCGCGCCCGCGGTGATCTGCTTGTGGACGGTGGTCGTGCCGTTGCCGAACTCCGCCGTGCCGACCGCGATGTCGTACGTACCGTCGCGCAGCAGGCTGACGCGGGCGTCGGCGAAGTGGCCGCCCGGCGGGCCGGTCGCGATCATCGCGACCGCCGAACCCGTCCCGGTGAGCCAGCCCTCGGGGACGTCCTTGTGGCTGCGGTCCTCGGCGATGGCCCGCCGGACCACGTCCATGCACTGCTTCATCCCGTAGGAGGCGATGAACAGGTCCTCTTCGTGGCCGATCGGGGTCACCAAGTGGTCGCCGGCGCCGATGACGTTCTTCTCGCGCAGGACGAGCGGGTCCATGCCGAGCCTGACGGCGAGCTCGTCCATCACCGATTCGAGGGCGAAGAGGACCTGGCCCAGGCCGTAGCCGCGGAAGGCGCCGGCGGGCACGCCGTTGGTGTAGACGGAGTACGCCTCCACCTCCTTGTTGGGCGCCTTGTAGACGGCGAAGGACTCGCCGACGCTGTGGAACATGACCGCCGGGCCGTGGTTGCCGTAGGCGCCGGTGTTGGAGAGCACGCGGATGCGCAGGGCGGTGAGGGTGCCGTCCTTCTTGGCGCCGATCTTGATGGTGATCTTGAAGGGGTGGCGGGTGGTGGCACCGTAGAACTGCTCGGCGCGGGTGAATTCGAGTTTCACCGGCCGGCGCAGCTTCAGGGCGGCGAGGACCACGATGTCCTCGGTGAGCATCTCCTGCTTGCCACCGAACCCGCCGCCCACGCGGCCCGCGACGACGCGGACCTCGTCCTCACCGAGGTCGTAGAGGGCGCACAGCGCCCGCCGGGTCAGGAAGGGCGCCTGGGTGGAGGAGCGGACGGTGATGCGCTCGCCCTCGCCCTCCTCCTTGGGTTCGAAGTACGCGACGCTGCCGTGGGTCTCCAGGCTGGCGTGCTGGACGCGCTGGGTCTGAAAGGTCTCCTCGTAGACGACGTCCGCCTCCGCGTACCCCTTCTCCATGTCGCCGATCGTGTTGTGGACCTCGCCGCACACGTTGTTCTCGGCGCGGAAGATCCCCGACTCCGGGCCCTTGGGGTGGATGACGGGCGCGCCCGGAAGCATGGCCTCCTCCGGGTCGATCACGTACGGGAGCTCCTCGTACGTGACCACCACGCGGCGGCAGCCCTCCTCGGCGGCCTGCTCGCTGTCGGCGACGACGGCCGCCACGCGCTGACCGACGAAGCGGACCACGTCGTCCAGGACCCGGGTGTCCATCGGGTCCTCGGTCGGGTGCTCGTGCCGGGCGGACGAGTACAGGCGGTCGGGGGCGTCGTGGTGGGTGAGGACGGCGTGCACGCCCGGGACCTGGAGCGCGTCCCTGATGTCGATGTCGACGATGCGGGCGTGTGGGTGCGGGGAGCGCAGCAGCTTCATGTGGAGCAGCCCGGGCACCTCGACGTCGAAGGTGTAGCGGGCGGTGCCGGTGACGACGAGGGGACCGGCGGGGGCGCCGAGACTCTTGCCGACGGCTGCACCCTGTTCCGGGGTTTCGGTGTGCTTCACCCCGCGTACGGCGTCCTCGATGGCGCGGTAGCCCGTACAGCGGCAGATGTTGCCCTTGAAGGCGCGCGGGAGGTCCTGGAGCTTGCCGTCGTCGTGGGCGGTGCCCTCCTCGGCCTGGAGGGCGGCGGTGGTCATCAGGAAGCCGGCCGT
Organism: Streptomyces sp. NPDC059355; assembly: GCF_042752335.1. NCBI lineage: Bacteria > Bacillati > Actinomycetota > Actinomycetes > Kitasatosporales > Streptomycetaceae > Streptomyces > Streptomyces sp. NPDC059355. The sequence continues at coordinate 232,039 of NZ_JBHYXN010000007.1, forward strand.
GCAGAAGCCGCACTGGAAGCCCTGCGCGTCGAGGAACTGCTGCTGCGCCGGGTGGAGTTCCCCGCCGGGCTCGGCGAGACCCTCGACCGTGGTCACGGAGCGGCCCTCGGCCCGGACGGCCGGGTAGAGGCAGCTGTGCACCGGCTGCCCGTCGACGTGCACGGTGCAGGCACCGCAGTCGCCCTGGTCGCAGCCCTTCTTCACGCCGAACCAGCCGCGCTCGCGCAGGTAGGTGCGCAGGCACTGGCCGGCGCGCGGCTCGGTGTCGAAGCGCTCCTTGTTGATCTCGATCTCGTAGCTCATCGGGAAACCTCCTGCGGCGACGCCGTCGTGAGTTCGCGGCGGATCTCCTCGGCCAGGCGCAGGGCCATGTGGCGCCGCCAGTCGGGCAGCCCGTGGATGTCGTCGAACCACTCGTCCGGCCGGACGGCGGTGTCGATCGCCCCGCGCAGTTCGGCGGCGGCGGGCGGCAGCGCGAACCAGAAGCGGAAGGGGCGGGTGGTGGCGGCGGTGACCGTGACGGTGAAGGAGCCGTCCTGGGGGTCGCGGGTGCCGACGACGAGGGCGCCCGAGCGGCCGAGCCCGTAGAGGGAGGCCTGCCGGAAGGCCGTACGGCAGGTCAGCGAGCGGGCCGGGACGCGGACGGAGCGCAGCAGGTCGCCCTCGCGCAGGTCCTTGACCCCGGCGCCGCGGATGAAGTCGGTGACGGGCAGGCGGCGGGTGGCGCCGTCCTGGCCCTGGAGGAGGACGGTGGCGTCGAGGCCCGCGGCCAGGGAGATGACCGGGCCGGCCGGGAGGCCGTTGCAGAGGTTCCCGCCGACGGTGGCCATGTTCCAGATCTTGAAGCTGGCGAGGAAGGCCCGGCAGCACTGCTCGATCAGCGGCGCCGCGGTCGCCGGCAGGGACCGGCCGAACCGGGACAGCTCGGTGATGGTGCAGGTGGCGGCGATGTCGAGCGCGCCGTCGGGCTGCCAGGACAGGGGCGGCCAGCCCATGCGCGAGAGGTCGACCAGGCGGCGGATGTGGGGCTGGGGCTCGGAGAAGAGGTACGTCCCGCCGCCGAGCCAGGCGTCGCCGGGGCGCCAGGGTTCGCGGCGGCGTGCGTCGCGCACGTCGAGCACGGTGTTGAGATCCAAGGTGAGCCACCCCCTCCACTCGGGACACCCGGGGAACCGGGCGTTTCCAGTCAGTGAAGCAACGGGGGCGGGCCCGGCACGACTGTGGCCGAGCACGGAAACCGCTGGACTCGGGACGGCCCGCCCTGGATGATCAACCAAGAGGCTGACCGAGGTCTTGCCCTTGCATTTACGATGGAGTTCCTCGTATTCACCTCGCGAATGTGGGCTGCCACCCGCCGCAAGGAGCCCCGCATGCACGTCCTCGACCTGCTTCAGTCCGACAACCTCGGCCTCACCCTGCTCTGGGGCGAGGACGCCCTTCTCGGCCAGGAGGTCAGCGGGGTCACCGCCACCGACCTGGAGGACCCGCGCCGTTTCCTGGGCCCCGGCGAGCTCGTGCTCAGCGGCCTGGTGTGGTGGAGCGAGGGCGACCTGGTGAAGGCGGACCGCTTCGTCTCCGCGCTCGCCGAGGCCGGGGCCACCGCCCTCCTCGCCGGCGAGGAGACCCACGGCCGGGTCCCCGACGAACTGGTGGCCGCCTGCCGGGCCCACCGGGTGCCGCTCGTGGCCGTGCCCGCGCAGACCAGCTTCCGCGCGGTCACCGAGGCGGTCTACCTGCGCCAGTGGGGCGATCTGAGCCGCCGCCCGAACCGGCTCTTCGCGCTCCCCGAGAACGTGCGCGCCGAGCTCAGCCGCCTCCTCGAAGGCGGCGCGGGACCCGCCGAACTGCTGGACCGGGCCTGCGCGCACCTGGGCAAGGTCGCCTGCTACCTGCTCACCGCCAGCGGCCGCACCGTCGCCCGCACCCCCTCGGCGCCCGCGATACTGTCCCAGCGGGCGGGCGGCGGCGCGCTGCGCGAGGGGCTCTCGCTGCGCATCGAGTCCGAGAGCACCCCGTACGACGCCTGGATGCTGCACATGCCGGACGCGGACGCCGCGCCCCCGCGCGTGCTCCACGAGATCGCCGAGGTCTTCGCCCAGTACCGCGACGGCCGGGCCCGCCGCGCCGACGCGGTCCGGGACGCCGGCCGGGAGCTGGCCGTACTCCTCGAAGCGGAGGAGCCGGTCACGGATCCGGGGGCCCTGGAGGAGGCGCTGGCCGCGGCCGGACTCCCGGCGGGAGGCCCGTACCGGGTGCTCACGGCGACGGACGGCGACGCCCTGGCCGAGGCGCTGGCCCACCTGCGGGACGTCCCGTACGCGGTGGGGCGCTCGGTCGCGGTCCTGTACGAGGACCAGGACGCGGCGGTCGACGTCCCGGGCCTGCTCCGCCCGGTCTGGCCGCTGGTCCAGGCATGCGGCGGCCCGGAGGCCGGTCTGCGGCTCGGCGCGGGTGCGCGGGCGGCGGGCGCCGAGGCACTACGCGCGTCGATGAGGCAGGCCCGCTTCGCCCTGACGGCGGCGGACGAGACCGCCCCGGTCCGCGCGGTGGAGCAACTGGACACCCTGTCCGCCCTGTTGTCGGGGGTCCCGGGGGAGGTCCGGTCGGTCTACGCGACGCGGACGCTCGGGGCGCTCGGGGACGGGATGCTGCGCGAGACGCTGGAGGTGTTCCTGGCCAACAACTGCTCGTGGACGCGTACGGCCGAGGCGCTGCACCTGCACGTCAACACGGTGCACTACCGGATCGAGCGGGTGGAGTCCCTGACGGGCCGTGACCTGTCCCGGCTGGAGCACAAGTTGGACCTCTACGCGGCGCTGCGCTGCGCCTGACGGCGCGCGCCGGCGTCATGGGACGTCGACGTACACCTCGGTCGACTTCACCCGTGCGGTGACGCAGACCCCGACCGCGATCCCGAGCTCCTCGACCGACTCGCGCGTCACCACGGACACCACGCGGTGGGGGCCCGACTGGATCTCCACCTGGGCGGCCACGTCGTCGACCCGTACCGCGGTGACGATCCCGACGAAGGAGTTCCGTACGGAGGTGGCCGTTCCGTTGCCCGCGGGCGGCTGGGGCCGAGGCTCACCGGCCCGGGCCTTGGCGAAGGCGGCGAGCGCCACCCCGTCGAAGGACCGCCCCCCGTCGGCGGCGCGGCGCACCGGCAGCCGCCCGCCGTCGGCCCAGCGGCGGACGGTTTCGGCGCTCACGCCCAGCAGTCCGGCGGCCTGCCCGATGGAGTACGACGACACGCCCGCACCCTACCCCCCCGTCGGCAGGCGCCGCGTTGGGGAGCAGGGGGTGCAGGGGGAGCGGTGGAGCAGGGGAGCAGGGGAGCGGGGGGGATCAGCGCGCGCCGGCCTCGGGCTGGGCCTTGGCCTGCGCGGCGGCGACGTAGCGGACGGTGAAGAGCATCGGGACGGCGAACCCGGCGGCCTGGACGAGCGTGGCGGGCATCGAGTGGCCGTGGCCGGCGTGGGCGAGGGCGGCGAGCGCGCCGGCCGTCAGGGCGAAGGCCGCGGTCCACACACCGGTGATGACGGCGTTGGTCCGGATGAACGGCCGCAGACCCCAGACCTCGCGGGGGGTGGTGCGCTTGGCGATGCCCAGGGTGAACGGCCTGCCCACGAGCAGCGAGACCCCGGCGATGAGGGCCAGCGTGGCCGAGGAGAGGGCTGCCGAGTAGTCGTGCACGCCCGAGTGGGGGTCGGCGAAGGCGATGGCCGTCAGCGCCGCGAAGAAGACCGCGGAGCCGATCTCGATGATCAGTGCGTCGAAGCCGGCCCCGGTCCGCCGCTGCTGGACGGTCACCGCCACCGCCGCGACGAGACCGGCGAGCGCGGCCCACTGCCACTGGCCGGACGGAAGCACCGCGAAGACGATCCACGGAAGGAAGGTGCGTACGTACGACATCGGAGACCCCCGGCTGATGACTGACGTTCCTGTTCTGACATGTCAAAAGTAGATGTTCCACAACTGACATGTCAAGGATGGAATGTAAGGTGAGGGCCATGAGCCTTCGACACGCCCTTCTCGGACTCCTGTCAGAGCGCCCGGCCAGCGGATACGACCTGCTCAAGCGCTTCGAGACCTCGCTGGCCAACGTCTGGCCCGCCACCCAGAGCCAGATGTACACAGAGCTGTCCAAGCTCGCCGACGCCGGGATGATCAGCGTCTCGGCGGAGGGCCCGCGCGGGCGCAAGGAGTACACCCTCACCGACGAGGGGCTGGCCGAACTGCGTCACTGGCTGACCGGGACCAAGCCGCAGCGCAACACCCGCAGCGACATCCTGCTGCGGGTCTTCTTCCTCGGCGTGCTCACGCCCGAGCAGGCGCGGGGCTATCTCACCGAGCTGACGCAGATGTCCGAGCAGGAGTACGAGGGCCTGCGGCAGCTGGAGGAGTCCATCGACTGGGGAGACGATCCGCTCTCGGTCCACGGCAGGATCGCCCTGGAGTACGGCCTGCGGTTCAACGCCATGCGCCGGGAGTGGGCCGAGTGGGCGGCAGGCCAGATCCGCTAGGGATCACCCCTCAAGGGGTGTCCCGGTTCCACGCACGGAGCTTCTCCGGGTTGCGGACCGCCCAGATGTGCGTGACGCGGTCGGCGGCGAGGCCGAACGCGGCCACGGTCACGGTGGTGCCGGCGTACCGGGCCACCAGGCCCGGCCGGCCGTTGACCGTCCGCTCCAGGAGCGTCAGCCCGGGGGCCTTGGCAGCCATGTGGATCAGGTACTGGGCGATGCGCTCGCCGCCCTCGACCGGGCGGAGCGCGGCGCCGACCAGTCCGCCGCCGTCGGCGACCATCGTGGCGTCGGGGTCGAGGAGGCCGACGAGGGCCTTGATGTCCCGGGCCTCCCAGGCCTCCTTGAAGTGCCGCACGAGATCGGCCTGCCCGGCGGTCGTGGTCGTGGTCGTGGCGGCGGTCGTGGTCGTGGTCGCCGGGGCGTGCGCCGTGCGGACGCGGCGGCGGGCCGAGGCCGCCAGCTGCCGGCAGGCGGCCGGTGACCTGGCGATGATCCCGGCGATCTCGGCGAAGGGGTACCGGAAGACGTCGTGCAGGACGAACGCCACGCGTTCGGCCGGGGTCATCGACTCCAGTACGACGAGGAAGGCCATGTTCACCGACTCGTGCAGGGCGACCCGCTCGGCGGGGTCCGCCGGCCCGCCCGTCCACTCCGTACGGTCGGGCAGCGGCTCGGGGAGCCACGCGCCGACGTAGCGCTCGCGCCGGACCCGCGCGGATCCGAGCAGGTCCAGACAGATCCGTCCGGCCACCGTCGTCAGCCAGGCGCCGGGTGCCTCGACGGCTTCCTGCTGCCGCGGCGACATCGCGTACCAGCGGGCGTAGGCCTCCTGTACGGCGTCCTCGGCCTCGGCCGCCGAACCCAGCAGCCGGTAGGCGAGGGCGATCAGGCGGCGCCGCTCGCCGAAGATCGCTCGCGGGTCCGGTTCGGAGGTGCTCACGGCAGCGAACGCTCCCTGTTTCTCTCGGCCGCCTCACATTTCGCGGGCCCGCTTCGTCGGACTGTCGAGACAGTACCGAGCCACCGCCGTGAGGCAGAAGAGGGGACGCACCATGGCCACCCGGACCACCGCAGACCGCGCGACCGAGGCAGGGACGATCGAGGGCGGGGCAACCGCAGTCCGGCGCACCCGCACGTTCCTGCGGGTCTCGATCGCCCTGCAGACCCTGGCCGTCTTCTTCCAGGCGGTCACCGCCGGACTGCTGCTGTCCACGTCCTACGGCGAGACACTGCACGGGGCCGGAGCACGTGTGATGTACGGCGCATCGATGCTGTACGTGATCGCCGCGATCCTGGCGTGGCGCCCGGGCGGCGGAAGTCCCCGCCCCGTCCTGTACGCGTCCGGCTTCCTGGCCCTCGCCTCGGCGCAGGTGGTGCTGGGCATCGCGCACATACCGGCGCTCCATGTACCGCTGGGCGTCCTGATGTTCGGCCTGAGCGTGCTCGCACTGGCCCGGGGAGCGTCGAAGGGCCCCACCGCAAGCGGTGGGGCCCTTCGGCAACGTGCCCGGTGAGGCACCGGCGGAGGATACGAGACTCGAACTCGTGAGGGGTTGCCCCCCACACGCTTTCCAGATGTTCCTCGGGGGGTTCGGCGACGGTCGCGGGCGTCCCGACCCGTGGCGAAGGTAGCGGCTACAGACTCGCCGAACGGTGCTGTACACCCGCGAACGAGACCAGAACTGAGACCAGGCATGGGCTTACTTGCCGGCCTCCGGGCCGTACCACTGCACGGCTTGGCCGGTGACAGCCGCGATGCACTCGAAATCGTGGTCGCGGTGCAGGAGGGTCAGCCCCTGCAGTTCCGCGGTGGCGGCAACGACGAGGTCCACAGCGCCCGCACTGCGGTGCTGTCCGCGCTGGGTCAGTAGCTCCTGGACCTGCCAGGCGCGGTCGTACGCCCGGTCGTCGACGGGCACCCAGCCGAACAGCAACCGCATGTCATCGATGCCGCGCGCGCGGTCTGCGGCGGACCGGGCACCGTAGAAGAACTCCAGCTCGGTGATCGGGCAGGTTGCGATGAGACCAGCCGCAGCCGCCTGATCCCAGCCGTACTGTTCGGCGTCGCCGTGCAGGAACCGCGCGAGTGCGCTGGTGTCGATCAGGAACTGTGCCGCGCTCACCTTCGGTAGTTCCTCTTGTCCTCGAAGAGGCCCAGATCGAACGCGCCCTCTCCGGCGGTGGCCCGCAGCCGAGTGAGCGCGAGCGCGCGCCGGCGGTTCTCCAACACTTCACGCAAGGCGGTGTTGACCGTCTCCTTCTTGGTGCTCGTCCCGAGCGCCTGAGCCACGTCGGCCAGCAGCTCGTCGTCAAGGTCGATCACTGTGCGACTCATCCGGACACCTCCTGTGATATCAACTGACCCATAGAGTATATCCGGCATGGTGTCTACGGTGGGGCTCTTCCGAAGATCACAAAGTGCGGCATGCAAGCTGCTGACTTCGATCTTTGGTGTGGCGAGCATGGTGATGAACAGGGCGAGGAGGTGCCGCGTCCGGCAGTTGCCGAGGCGGGGCGCGATGGCGGGGAACGCAGAAGGCCCCGGCCGGTTTCCCGGTCGGGGCCTTCAAGTGCCCGGTGAGGCACTGGCGGAGGATACGAGATTCGAACTCGTGAGGGGTTGCCCCCAACACGCTTTCCAAGCGTGCGCCCTAGGCCACTAGGCGAATCCTCCGCCGCAAACAATACAAGACGTTGAGGGGTGCTCGCGAACGTGATCGCCGGCGGGGGATCCGAGGGGCGACCTGGGCGGGTTCCCGGTCGGGTCCTCGTCGGGTTCCGGTCGGGGGCAGGGTCGATTCCGGGGGCTTTCATCCGCTAGGGTGGGGCCCAGCCCCTCACGTGGCGCTATCTCACCCAACTCCCCCAGGGCCGGAAGGCAGCAAGGGTAAGTGGGCTCTGGCGGGTGCGTGGGGGGCGCTTTGCGTTCCGGGGCGGCCTGCGGGGCCGTCGGCGGGACGTCTTTGTCGGTGGGCCCGGATAACCTCGTAGACGTGTCGTCCCTTGCGCTGTACCGCCGCTACCGCCCCGAGTCGTTCGCCGAGGTCATCGGGCAGGAGCATGTCACCGTCCCCCTGATGCAGGCCCTGCGGAACAACCGGGTCAATCACGCGTACCTGTTCAGTGGTCCGCGAGGCTGTGGCAAGACCACCAGCGCGCGCATCCTGGCGCGCTGCCTGAACTGCGAGCAGGGCCCCACTCCCGAGCCCTGCGGCGAGTGCCAGTCCTGCAAGGACCTGGCGCGCAACGGGCCGGGCTCGATCGACGTCATCGAGATCGACGCGGCCTCCCACGGTGGCGTGGACGACGCCCGTGACCTGCGGGAGAAGGCCTTCTTCGGGCCCGCGGCCAGCCGGTACAAGATCTACATCATCGACGAGGCGCACATGGTCACCCCGGCGGGCTTCAACGCCCTGCTGAAGGTGGTCGAGGAGCCGCCGGAGCACCTCAAGTTCATCTTCGCGACGACCGAGCCCGAGAAGGTCATCGGGACCATCCGGTCCCGTACGCACCACTATCCGTTCCGGCTCGTGCCGCCCGGAACGCTGCGTGACTACCTGGGCGAGGTCTGCGGGCGCGAGGGGGCCAAGGTCGAGGAGGGCGTGCTGCCGCTCGTCGTGCGGGCGGGCGCCGGTTCCGTGCGTGACTCCATGTCCGTCATGGACCAGCTCCTCGCCGGTGCCACCGAGGAGGGTGTGACGTATGCCATGGCCACCTCCCTGCTCGGGTACACCGATGGCTCGCTGCTCGACTCCGTCGTCGAGGCCTTCGCCTCCGGGGACGGGGCGGCCGCCTTCGAGGTCGTCGACCGGGTGGTCGAGGGCGGCAACGACCCGCGCCGGTTCGTCGCCGACCTGCTGGAGCGGCTGCGGGACCTGGTGATCCTGGCCGCCGTGCCGGACGCCGGGGAGAAGGGGCTCATCGACGCCCCCGCCGATGTCGTCGAGCGGATGCAGGCCCAGGCGTCCGTCTTCGGGGCCGCCGAGCTGTCGCGCGCCGCCGACCTGGTCAACAGCGGGCTCACCGAGATGCGCGGTGCCACCTCGCCGCGGCTCCAGCTGGAGCTGATCTGCGCCCGGGTGCTGCTGCCCGCCGCCTTCGACGACGAACGGTCCTTCCAGGCCCGGCTCGACCGGCTGGAGCGGAGCGGGTTCACGCCCGGCGCCGCGGGCGGGGCCGGGACGGCCGCCGCCCCGGCCGGCGGGCCCGCCATGGGCTACGTGCCCGGGCCCGAGGCCCACGCCATGGCCCCGGCCGGGCCCGGCG